>JAURVW010000838.1 GCA_030655275.1 Solirubrobacteraceae bacterium | reverse complement strand
TGACGATCTGCTGCGCGCACTCGACGCAGTCGATCATCGGCATCTTCCAGTCGATCAGCGCGATGTCGAACGGCGTCTCGGCGCCGACCGCGAGCGTCAGCGTACGCAGCGCGTCCCAGCCGTCGCGCACGTCGTGGGCCTCGAAGCCGAGGCCGCGCGCCATCGACACGAGGATGCGGCGTGCGCTCGCGTTGTCGTCGACGATCAGCATGCGCGCGCCCGGCAACGCGCCCGGGCCGCTGCGCCGCGGGCCGTGGCCGACCCCCGTCTGGATGCCGAACCGCGCGTCGAAGTAGAACGCGCTGCCCTGCCCCGGCGTGCTGCGCATGCCCATCGTGCCGCCCATCAGGCCGACCAGGTGGTGACTGATCGCGAGGCCGAGGCCGGTGCCGCCGAAGCGCCGCGAGGTCGACGGGTCGGCCTGCGTGAAGGGCTGGAACAGGCGGTTCTGCTGCTCGGGCGACATGCCGGGGCCGGTGTCGGTGACGGTGAAGCGCAGGATCACCGAGGCGCCGTTGCGCGAGACCTGCTCGGCGGCGATCACGACCTCGCCGCGGTCGGTGAACTTGACCGCGTTGTTGACCAGGTTCACGAGCACCTGGCCGAGCCGCAGCGAATCGCCGACGAGCGCGGTCGGCAGGTCGGGTTCGAGGTCGAAGACGAGCTCGAGCCCCTTCTCCTCCGCGCGCAGGCCGACCAGGTTGGCGAGGTGCTCGAGCACGCCGTCGAGTTCGAAGTCGACCGACTCCATCTCGAGCTTGCCGGCCTCGATCTTCGAGAAATCGAGGATGTCGTTGAGCAGCCCGAGCAGCGATTCGGCCGAGCGGCTGACCTTGCGCACATAGTTCTGCTGCTGCGGGTTCAGGCCGCTCCGGAGCGCGAGATGGCTCATGCCGAGGATCGCGTTCATCGGCGTGCGGATCTCGTGGCTCATGTTGGCCAGGAACTCGCTCTTCGCGCGCGTCGCCTGTTCGGCATCGGCCTGAGCGCGTTTCAGGTCGGTCACGTCGACCGACATGCCGCCGATCGCGTGCACCCTGCCTTCGCCGTCGCGCAGCGGGAACTTGTGCGTCAGGAAGGTGCGCAGGCCGCCGGCGGCGGGCAGCGTCTGTTCGACCCGCAGCACCTCGCCGTCCTCGACGACGCGGCGGTCGTCGGCGGCGACCCGCGCGGCGGCGGTGGCGTCGTAGATCTGGTCGTCGCGCAAACCGGCGAGCGATTCGCCGGCGCGGCCGAAGACCTCGGCGAGGTTCGGCGTGTGGCGCAGGTAGCGGCCGTTCGGGTCCTTCACGAACATGATCGCCGGTGCATGCTGAAGCATGGAGTCGAGCGCGTTGCGGTTGAGCTGCAGCTCGGCGGTGCGTTGCACCACCTTCTGTTCGAGCGTGTGCCGGCTCTCCTCGAGTTCGGCGT
>JAURVW010001222.1 GCA_030655275.1 Solirubrobacteraceae bacterium | reverse complement strand
GTGGCGCCACAGGCCTCGGCCACGTCGGCGGCACGGCGCAGCGGCTCGCGGGCATCGGAACGGCGGCCGTCGACGCGGAGGGCGTCGCCGAGATCGCACAGGGTGCCGGCGAGCACGAGGCGCGCCGGGGAACCTTCGATGAGTGCCGCGGCCTCCTCGAGCAGCGGGATCCGCGCCTCGGCCCGGCCGACACGCGCCGACAGTCGCAGCGCGGACGCGACCTCGGGGGCCCGGTTCCATCGCCGCGCGGAGTCGAGCTGGTCCTCGGCCAGGGACTCCGCCAGCGCGGCATCCCCGAGCCGCAGGGCCGCGACCGAGGCGAGCGACTTCCACGGCACGACGGGATTGTCGCGCGTGCCGGCCAGGGTCTCTGCATCGCCGAGGGCGGTGGCCTGGGCGAGGGCCTCGTGCGCATCGTCGCGCGCCAGCGCCAGTGCGGCGCGGGTCTCGCGCAGCCGCTCGACCGGGACGGTGGAGCTGACCCCGCGGCGGTCGTGATCCTCGAGGAGCGCCGCGGCCCCGGCCATGTCGGAGCGCTCGAGCGCGGCCGTCATGCCCTGCCGCGTGAGGACGGCGCGCATCGCATCGGCCGCCGGACCGGGCTCGGCGAGCCCGAGCGCCTCGAGCCCGGCCGACGCATCGGCGCCGGCTCGGACGACGTCGCCGATCCGCAGGGCCGTCTGCGCCGAGACGGCGCTGAGCACGACGAAGTCGAGTGGCGACCCGGCCTTGCGGATGCGGCTCCGCGCGCCGCGGAGGGTGGCCTCGACTTCGTCGAGGTCGCCGCCGTAGATCAGGCCGAAGATCACGAAGGTCCACGGGAGCAGGTCGATGCCGGTCGGCACGGAGGGGTCGCGGCCCATCACGCGCTCGCCGAGTGCGCGCACCTCGTCGGCCGGGCGGCCCTCGTTGAACCGGCGCTGCACGAGCAGGGCGAGGAGCGTGCGTTCGTCGACCGTCGACCCCTCCAGATCCTCGAATTGCTGCAGATGCGCGGCCGACCCGGGAGAGCGGTCCATCAGGTACGAGCGCGCCATCGCCAGACGGGCGTCGAGCAGCAATGTCGCGGGCGTGCGCTGCGCGCCGAACCCCTCACGCGCGATGCGGAGCTCTTCGATCGCCGCCTCCGGGCCGTCGGTCGCCGCGGTCGCCTGAGCCGCGCCCGCGAGGTACCGGGCGCGGGCGTCGAGATCGTCGACTCGGGCCGCGGCGCTGCGCAGGAGGCGGCCGCCCTCCTGGGGCTCGCCGGCGGCGATGGAGGCGAACCCGAGGGTGGCCTCAGCCTCGATGTCGCCGGGCGACTCGTCGAGCACGCGCCGCAGCAGCTGGGCGGCGGTCGAGGCGTCGCCCTGGCCGAGCGCGCGCTCGGCCGCTCCGCGCAGGAGATGCTCGGCACCCGGAAGGCTGCCGGCGGGAGCATGCGCGAGCTGGGCGGCGACCCGCTCGTCCGAGGCGCCCTCGTCGCGAAGGGCGCGGGCCGCGGCGCCATGGAGTGTCGCCCGCTCGCCCGGTCGCAGACCCGCGAGGACGGCCTCCCGCACCACCGGATGGATGAAGGCCAGCGCGAGGACGTCGTCGGTGAGCACGTGGGCCGCGCGGAGCTCGTCGGCGGCGGCCGCGCTCGCGGCGTCGGTGAGGGCCGCCAGGCCGACCGCGACCCGCACCGGACTGCGCGTGCCGAGGACTGCCGTGGCTGCGGCGAGGGCACGTGCCGCCGGCGAGAGATGCATCAGCAGGCCACGGCCGACGGTCTCCGGACCGAGCTGCCCGACCCGCGACGCCGTCGTGGCATCCCCGGCCTCCAGGCCCTCCCGACCGAGCTCGGCGAAGAGCTGCTCGACGTAGAACGGGTTGCCGCCGCTCGCGGCGTGCACGGCAGCGGCGACCTCGGGGTGCGCGCCCGAGAGCAGCTGCGCGACGCCGGCTGCCGAGAGCGGCCCGAGCGCCAGACGCTCGCCGTACCGGCCGGAGGTGAGTTCGGCGAGCGGCCCGGACGCTCCGTCGTGGCCCGGCGGGCGGGTGCCGATCACGAGGCAGATGGAGAGATCCTCCAGGCGCCGGGCGAGGTAGGCGAGGAAACGCAGCGACGGCGGATCGCTCCACTGCGCATCGTCGACGGTGATGAGGAGGGGTCGGTCGGCGGAGAGGTCCGCGGCGACCCACCACAGCGCGTGCATCGTGCCGGCGAGGTCGGCGTCGTCCTGCCTGCTGCGGTCGGTGGCCTCCGCGATCGCCGTCAGTGCGCGCCCGGCGGGACCGGCGAGGATCGCGTCGCGCACCTCACCCGAATACCGCAGGATCGACCGCTCGACGAGCTGGCGCACCACGCCCCAGGCGATCGCCTGCTCCGGCTCCTCGCCGACGGCCTTCAGCCGGGCGAACCCGAGCGACTTCGCGATCGCCCGGGCCTCCTCGACGATGCGCGTCTTGCCGATGCCGGGTGGCCCCTCGATCACGAGGAGTCGACCTCGCCCGCCGGCGGCATCGCCGAGCGCGCTCCGGATCCGGGCGAGTTCGCGCTCTCGTTCGAGCGCATCGGGCGTGGCGGACCCGGCCGGCATGCGCGTCAGGATACCCCTGACGCGCCACGTACGTGAGGGAGATCAGGCGGCCTTGTAGCTCCACACCGCGTTGAGCTGCGTGTAGCCGCCGGCCGCAGCGCCGACGCGCATCGAGAAGCCGAGGCGGTGGGAGGCGGAGGTGACCGTGACCGATTCGTTCTTCACGTTGATCGGGCTGGTGACGTACAGGCACAGGACGCCCGGGGCGGACTGCGGATTCGTCGTGGTGCCGGGGCACTCGGCGTCGGTCGCCTGGTAGGCGTTGGCGACGTACTGCGAGTACCCGACGAGCTTCGCGGTCGGGATCGCGGGCAGGCGGGCGCCGAAGGAACCTGCGGTGTCGATGAGGTCGTCGGCGGTGACGCCGTGGTCGTCGATCATCACCTGGCCACCGATGGTGGTGCCGGAGGGAATGCCGTCGAACGCGCTCGCCCCAGGGGCACCGGGGGTGCCGGGAACGCCCTGGGGTCCGGTCGCTCCGGTCGCGCCGATCGGCCCGACCGCACCCGCCGGTCCGGCCGGTCCGTTGGCGCCGTCGGTGCCCTTCGCTCCGCCGGCCCCGTTCGCGCCGGCGCCGCCCTGCAGCTGCTTCACGGTCGCCTTGCTCAGGTCCTTGACGGTGATCGTGCCGTCCTTGATCTGCTTGCTCGTGATGAGCGCCGCTGCGGTCGCGGAGCCGCCGCCGAGGGCGAACACCACGCCGCCGACGACGATGATGCGGCCGGGGACGCTGGAGGTGAGACGGGAGATGGCGAACATGGTGATCCTCTTCGGGTGATGGCCTGGGCCGGTCGGTGCTGCCGTTCGTCGGCGGCGATGAGTCCATGCTGCATCCGGGCCACCCCTGCTCGCATGGGGGGACGCCCCTCAACCTGCGGCCTGGGGGGTACCTGGGGCCCCAGCTGGTGGGGCTGCAGCACGGGCGTGTTCGCGGGGCCCCGCGCAATCTGAGGGGCGATCCCTCATGCCGTCCGCAGCGGGGCACGGCACGCTGTGGTCATGTCGGTACCCGACGACCCTGCTCACCTCGCCCCGACCGCCGCCGTGGCTGCGCTCGCCCGGGGCGACCACGCCGTGGCGCTCGAGGCCGTGGAGGGCTCCTCCCGTCCCGCGGACCTGCGCGTCGCGGGCCACGCCCTGCTCGCGCTCGGTGATCGCGGCGCGGCCCGGCGGGCCTTCGAGCGGGCGCTCGCAGGCGCCGCAGCCGGGGCGGAGGTCGACGGTGGGGACGCCGCGGGCTCGCGGGTTCCGGATGCTGCGGGCGTGGCGTTGGCCCACGAAGGGCTCGCAGCC
>JAURVW010001218.1 GCA_030655275.1 Solirubrobacteraceae bacterium | reverse complement strand
GGGCATCGAGCAGGTCGAGCGGGGCCCGAGCGGCCTGCCCGGCGGCGTGCGCCTCACGGTGAGCCCTGCGGGCGTGCTTTCCTCGACGACCGCGGCAGGCCCGAGCGCCGCGCCCGCCCACCCCGATCCCTTCGCTGTGCTCGCGGAGCCGTCGACCATCGATTTCGACGGCGTGATCCTCGCCGTTCCGGCCGGCCCGGCGGCGCACCTGATCGGCCCCCACGCGGCCCGCGCCGCGACCACACTGCTGGAGCTGCGGTATGCGACCGTCGCCCAGACCGCCCTCGCGTACGCGACCGCCGACCTTCCCTCGCTGCCCACCGGCACCGGCTTCCTCGTGCCGCGCACCGAGGGCACGGTGATGACGGCCTGCACCCTCCTCGACCAGAAGTGGCCCGAGCGACGCAGCGTGGGCACGGATGACGATGCCCTGCGCGACGCCGTCGTGATCAAGTGCTCGGCGGGCCGCGTCGACGACGCGCGTGCCGACGGCCTCTCCGACGCGCAGCTCGTCGATCAACTCCACTCCGAACTGGCCGCCCTGCTCGGATTCGGCGCCGACGTGCGCCCGGTGGCCTCGCGGGTCTTCCGCGCGCGGGCAGGCCTGCCGCAGTACGAGCCGGGTCACGCCGACCGGATCGACGGCGTCGTCGCCGACGTGAGCCGCGTGCTGCCAGCGGTGTCGCTCGCCGGCGCCGCCTATCGCGGCACGAGCGTTCCGGTCTGCATCCGCGAGGGCCGCGCCGCGGCCGACGCGCAGCTCGCGCGGCTGCTGCCGCCGGCGTAGCCGCAGGCGGTTGCTCACGGCGCCGGTGTGCCGCAGGGCGCTGCCCCGGCACAGGTGTGCCGGTGCGCATCGGCGCTATCGCCCTACGAAACAGTGCATACGCCGGTTGCAGCGAGTGTCAGGAGGCCCGAGCAGATGTTTGGTTCTGGCGCGTTGGAGTCCTAGGATGCGCGGATGCCCGCACCGCGTCGTTCCGTCCGTCGATTCCGCGTCGGCACGCGGGTCGCGGCCGTAGCGCTCATCTTCGCGGCGGGCGCACCGTCGACGGCCCTGGCCGCCCCGGGCGACATCACCACCGTCGCCGGCACGGGCACCTCGGGCTGGTCGGCGAACGGCCCGGCGCTGGGCTCCAAGCTCGCCGGTCCGTTCGCGGTGCGCGGAACGCCGGACGGCGGCTACCTCGTCGTCGAGCAGGCCGGCAACCGGCTGCGCAAGGTCTCGGCCGCCGGCCAGATGACGACGGTCACGGGCTCCCAGGCGGGCACCGCCGGATTCGGAGGGGCCGACCCCGACGTCCTCGAGGTGGCCGACGGCGCGCCGCTCGACACACCGCACGGCGCGGTCCAGTTCCCCGACGGCTCGTACATGATCGCCGACTCCCAGAACTACCGCGCGCGTTACGTGAGCAACGACGGCATCCTCATCTCGACGCAGGCCGGCAACGGCGGCACCGGCACGAGCGGCGATGGCGGCGATCCGACATCGGCCCAGATCAACTACCCGTACGACGTGGCGGCCACGTCGGACGGCGGCTACCTGATCGTCGAGTCCGGTGGCAACAGGATCCGCAAGGTGTCGGGCCTCGGTTTCGGCGTCACGATCTCGACCGTCGCGGGGACGGGCACCGCCGGCTTCGGCGGTGATGGTGGCCAGGCGACCGCCGCCAAGCTCAACCAGCCGACGGGCATCGCGGTGCTGCCGGGGGGCGCCGGCTACCTGGTCGCCGACAACGGCAACAAGCGCATCCGCAAGATCGCCGCGAACGGCGTGATCACGACGGTCGCCGGCGGCGGCGCAGGCGCCCTCGGCACGAACGGAGGCGCGACCGCGATCGGGCTCGCCAGCGCGAACTCGGTGGTCGCGATGCTCGACGGCGGGTTCGCGATCGGGGAGGCGAGCGGCCATCGCGTCCGGCGCGTGACCCCCGCGGGCGCGATGACGACGCTCGCGGGCGACGGGACGGCTGGCTTCACCGGCGACGGCGGTCCGGCGGCGGTCGCCCGGCTGAGCTCCCCGTACGGCGTCGGCCTGGCGGGCGACGGCGACGTGCTTGTCGCCGACTACGCCAACCACCGCATCCGTCGGGTCGACGTCGCGCCGCCGCCTCCGACCCCGACGCCCGTGCCGACGCCGAAGCCCACCCCGACCCCGGTGCCCACACCGTCGCCCACGCCCGATCCGAACGCGACGCCCACGCCCGTCCCGACCCCGGCGCCGCCGATGCCGACGCCACCACCCGCGCCGATCCTCCTCCAGACCCTGGAACCCCCGACGGTGAAGGTCGTCCAGCAGGTCGCCCCGGCCACCGGGTCGACGCCGAGCAAGGTGATCGTCGCGGCGCAGCAGCCCGATCCGAAGGCGAGCGTCACGGCCTGGGATCTCAACGGCGACAAGAAGGCCGATGCGCAGTGCCCCGTCGACCAGCCCTACTTCTCGTTCGAGTCGCCGGGCAACGTGAACGTGCAACTCGGCGTGGCGGGCGGTCAGGACGACGGAAATGCGCTCTCGGCCTGGGGCAACGGCGGGAGCTACGCGCTCAGCGGGTCGAAGGGGAGCAACAACGGCGTGGTCAACCTCGCGGCCCTGGCGCGCTGCGCCAGTGACCCCGCGGTGCTGGCGGCGCTGACCGCCGAGGTGAAGGTCGAGCCCTGCGCCACCCAGACGTTCATCTTCGCCCTCGTGGTCGGCTCCGGCTGCATGTGGTCGGAGCCCGGGGGGCTGCGGGTCAACCCCGACGTGCGCGCACTCTTCCTGCGGATGACCGGCGAGAAGGGGATCAAGCCGGCGCTCTCGGGGGCCGTCGGCGGATTCCGTGCGAACTCGAAGATCACGATCTCCGGTATGGAGCTCACGCCGATCGGTGGGTCGTCGATCCTCGTAATCCCAGGGTTCGAACGCGTGCTCGCGGCCAACGCGACGCTGAAGGTCGCGGGCATGACGCTGAAGACCGGCGCGATCGATCTCGACCTCAGCACGAACGGTGCGGCCAGCCGCAACCTGCCGGGCTTCATCGGGCAGCAGCACAAGGTCAAGTCGCTCTTCACCGTGAACGCAACGGGTCTCGACGCGATCGGTGGCTTTCCACGCACCGGTCAGGTGCACGTCGACCTGCGCGAACAGTTCGGCGCTCGCCTGGCCGACGTGACCGTCCAGCTGCAGATCCCGCCGTTCTTCGGCACGTTCGGGGCGCGTCCGCCGGCCAGCCCGGCCCAGTTCGTCTCGTCGTTCGGCGGAGCGAAGCTCGGCAGTCTCGCCTTCCAGGTGCCCTACGCCAGCCTCGGTCCGGTCCGCTTCACCAACATGACCTGGCGCTACACCGACGCCGGCAACGACCTGCACGGTTGCAGCAGCCAGGCATGGGTCGGTGAGGCGACGGCCCAGCTCGTCACGCCCCTGAGCGTGGGCCGGGGGATCGAGATGCGGCCGTCGGCGCGCTATCCGAAGAACGGCATCGTCTGGTGCCGGGGCAGCTTCCTCGATGCCGGCGGCGCGGCGAGCTTCACGGGAGCGGATCGGCCGCAGCCGGTCCCCCTGATGTTCATCGACGACATCAGCTTCGGGATCGGCGTCGACCCGCCATTCCTGCGCGGCGGCGTGTCGATGACGATGTCGGACTTCACGAAGGTGACCGGCGACCTCGTCATCGTCGCGGCCTCGGAGGAGTCGCCGTATTTCCTCGGGCCGCAGGAGGCCTCGAGCTTCGGCGGGATCCCGGTCGACCAGCGCAAGCTCGTCGCGCCGACCTTCGCCGTGGCGGGCAGCTCGACGGTCACCGTGCCGATCCTCGGCTCGCTCACCGCGAAGGGCAACTTCTTCTACTCGCTGCCTGACTACGCCCGCTTCGGCGGGTCGATGGACGTGCGTCTGTTCGATGGCGCGATCGACGTCAACGGCTACTTCAACGGCGCGATGTCGGTGCTCACGAAGAAGTACGACATCCGGGGTGGGGTGACGGGCTGCCTCGACGTCGGGATCCGCGCGTGCGCCGGATTCCAGGGCTTCGTCTCCAATCGAGGCGTGACGTTCTGCGTCGGCGATTTCAACGGAAGCGTCCCGTCGCCCGGCGTGTCGTACGTGTACGGCGAGCCGTTCCCCCGGCCATGGATCCCGTTTGTCCCGGGCAGCGGCGGCTGTAAGCCGAGCACGACCTGGGTCACGAACGTGCGGGCGGCACGGGCGCGCGCCGCCAGGGTCGGCGATCGGGCCACCCGCGCGAGCGCGGCCAGGCAGGGCGGCGCCGTGAGCTTCCGGCTGGCCCCCGACGAGGTCGGCAAGAACGTGGTCCTGGCCGGGGCGCCGTCGGTCGAGGTGCGCGGCCCGGATGGCGTCGTCGTCTCCACCGCGACGGAGCCGGTCGCGAAGTCCGGCAGCCTCTCCGTCTACCGGATGGAGAAGCTCGGCACGACCCTGATCGCGCTGATGAAGGGCGCGAAGGCGGGCGACTACACGGTCACGCCGCTGCCCGGTTCGCCCGGGATCACGACAATGGAGGTCACGCGCAAGGACGAGGGCCCCGTGGAGGGGAAGGTCACGAAGGAAGGTGACCGGCGTGTGCTCACCTACGACG
>JAURVW010001217.1 GCA_030655275.1 Solirubrobacteraceae bacterium | reverse complement strand
ACCGTCATCGCGCCGCACGGCCTCGACGACCTCTTCGACATCGTCGTCCGGCGCAACCCGGCCCGCGTGAGCCTCGAGACCTACCGCCAGCGCACGGCCCGGAAGCGCTACGCCGAGCGGTGGCCGAAGGTCACCGTCTTCTCCTGACCCCCGGACGCCGAACCGATTCCCGAAGGGCCGCCGGTCGGATGGCGAGGAAACGGCGCGCCACGGGCGTTCGTCGCCCCTTCGCCCGATTCGTTCCCGCCATCGGCGCATTCGTCGCTTGGGGGATGCGCGCGTGCGGGCCGCATCGCAGACTCGCTCCGCGCATTCCGCACAAAACCAGGAGCGAGCATGAAGAACATTCCATTCAGTGTGCCGGCCGTCATCGCGTTGGCCTGCACGTCCGCGTTCATCGGCGCCTGCGGCGGCAGCGACGACGGTGGCGTGGCGCCGGTGGTCATCACCGTCGCCGGCCCGAACGTCGTCTCGCAATGGGATGAGATCGCCGCGACGACCATCAACCAGCCCGCCGCCGCGAGCGGCACGCCCGAAGAGCAGCGGCCGACCTACGCGACCGATCTCGCGACCGTGCACCTCGCGATGTACGACGCGGTGATGGCGATCGTCGGCACGCACAAGCCGTACGCGTACACGCCGGCGAGTCTCTCGGCGGATGCCTCGCAGGAAGCGGCTGTCGCGACCGCCGCCTACCGCACGCTGCTCGGCCTGTTCCCGGCGCGCGGGGCGTCGTACCAGAGCGCGTACGACACCTACCTCGCCTCGCTGCCGGCCGGTGCGGCGAAGGACCAGGGCGTGGCGATCGGTACCGCCGCAGCCACGGCGATCCTCGCGCTGCGCGCGAACGACGGCCGGGCGGTCGTGCTCGCGCCCTACGTGCCGGGCACCGAACCGGGCCAGTTCCGCGGCCTCAACCCGATCAACCGCTACGTGCCGTCGATCAAGCCGTTCGCGGTCGATTCGAACAGCCAGTTCCGCGCGCCGGGCCCGGTGGCGTTGACGAGCGCGACCTATGCCGCCGACGTCAACGAGACGATGGCGCTCGGCTCGGCGGCCAGCACCACGCGAACCGCGGCGCAGACCGAGACCGCGCGTTTCCACACCGAGCCGCCGCCGCTGTTCTGGTCGCGCAACATCCGCCAGTTCGCGATGACCGCCGGCAGCATCGCCGAGCATGCGCGGCTGATGGCGCTGCTGTGGGTGGTGCAGTCCGACGCGATCAACACCTGCTTCGAGTCGAAGTATTTCCACCAGACCTGGCGCCCGACGAGCGCGATCCAGCTCGCCGACACCGACGGCAACGCCGCGACCACGCCCGACCCGACCTGGGCGCCGGTCGTGCCGACGCCGAACCACCCCGAATACCCCGCTGCGCATGCCTGCAACAGCGCCTCGGTGGCGGCGGCACTCGGCGGCTACTACCGCACCTCGCGCATCACCTTCGACTTCAACAGCTCCGTGACATCGAGCACCCACACCTACGACTCGACGCAGGCCTTCGTCGACGAGATCGCGGTCGCGCGCATCGCCGGC
>JAURVW010000836.1 GCA_030655275.1 Solirubrobacteraceae bacterium | reverse complement strand
CCGCGGGGGCCGCGGCGCATCTCGCGCCGCGGCCCCCGCATCGTTTCCGTCAGGAGCGCATGCGCGCTCCCGTGGGACTACTTGACGCCGCGGAGGTATCCGCCGAGGGAGGTCGACGCAGCGCGCGCCTCCTCCTCCGGGTCGGCGGCGAACGGGCCGGCATCCGGCTCGCACGTCTTCGTGGCGGCCGGCACGGTGAGGTTGATGAGGTAGTCATCGACCACGTCGGTGGCGCACTGGCTGCCGAGGTTGTACGTCGTGTGGCCGTACGTGTTCACGCCGACGAGACGGGCGCCCGTGAGCGTCGCCGCGGTGACGGAGTTCGCGTAGTTCGACGACGTGTCGCCGAGCTTGTTGCCGAGCATCAGGATCGGCTTCGCCGGGCGGGCGGTCCACGGACCGGTGTAGCGGTCCACGTCGTTGCCGACCGGCCAGAAGGCGCAGGCGGACGTCGTGTAGATCCAGAACGGGCCGAACCCGGGGACCTCGGTGTTGGCCGTACGACCGGCGTTGGTGTACGCCGAGCCGGTGGTCGGGTGGTTGGTGTCGGCGCAGACCGTCGCGTTGAACGCGTCGAGGAAGTTGTCGTTGTACGCGTCGGTCGTGTCGGTCGGAGCCCACTGGTTGCGCAGCAGCACCTTCAGGAAGGCCGTGAGGTCGTCCTTCGGGATCGGGGCCGTCGAGCTCTTGGAGGCGATGTCGACCGTCTCGAGCATGCCGGCGATGTCCTTCGAGGTGAAGATGCCGAACTGCAGGTCGCCGAAGATCGCCTCGACGAAGTCCTGGTAGCTCGTGGTCGTCTCGTCGGGCGTGCCCTTCGCGACGACGACGCCGTTGTTCGCACGGACGCGGGCCAGCAGGTTGTTGAACTTCGTGCGCAGGCCTGCGGCGGTGATGCCGGACGGCGTCGCGAAGTCGCACGTGGCGGGGTTCGCGGCGCAGGCGCTGAGGAACGAGGTGACGGCGTCGTTGGTGCCGACGTAGCTCTTCATGCGCTGGTCGAGCGGCTGTGCGCCCTCGGCCGTGGTGCTGCCGGTGGTGTACTTGACCGGGTTGAGCGGGCTGTCGAGCGCCAGGGCGCGCGTGGTGGTCGGGAAGAGCTGGGCGTACGTCTCACCGATGATCGAGCCGGCGGAGAACGAGAAGTACGTGAGCTTCGCGTCGCCGACGGCCTTGCGCATGAGGTCGAGGTCGCGAG
>JAURVW010000835.1 GCA_030655275.1 Solirubrobacteraceae bacterium | reverse complement strand
TACGTGCGTGGCACGCCGATGAGCCGCATCCATTGGAAGAGCGCGGCGCGCGGCGGCGAGCTCCAGGAGCGGGCCTTTGCGCCGGCGCGTGACCACCTCCCGCTCGTGATGGTCGACACCACGGGTGCCCCGAGCGCCTCTGCGGTCGACTGGGCCGCGCGCACCGCAGCGGGCCAGGTGCTCTCGCTCGCGCAGGGCGGCGGCTGCCGGCTCCTGCTGCCGGGCGATCGCACGCCCGTGGTGCTGATGGATCCCGTCGCCCACTGGCCGGCCGTGCACCGTCGGCTCGCCGATCTCGGCCAGGGCGCGCCCGCGGCGCGGATCTCGGCCAGGGACCTGCACGACGCCGTGCGCGTCAACGCCGCCATGGCACCGCCCGAGGCGGTCGTCCCGCGTCGCCCGCTGCCGCCGGGCGTGGTCGCCGTGGGACCGTGGGCGCAGTCGGCATGACCGCGCACGAGGCGCACGTGACGAAGGACGGCGACGCCCGCGCCCGCGTGGTGGCGGTCGTCGTGCTCGGCCTCGCCGCGATCGGCATCTGGGCGCCCGTCCTCGGTTCGGGCGTGTTCTGGTCGCTGCCGATGCTGATCCTCGCGGCGGGCATCGTGGCCCGCGGCGCCCTGCCGCAGTCGGCGAAGCTCCAGCTGCTCACCGCCGCGACCCTGCCCGTCTGGCTGGTCATCGCGTTCCTGTTGGCTGGACTTCCGACCGGCGTGTTCTCGCCCGGCGCGATCGGAGAGACCCGCATGCAGCTCGGCGAGGCGCTCCTGGGCCTGCGCGACGGCGGCATGGGCGACCCGTGGGTGCTCGCCGTCTGGCTCGCGACCAGCGGGTTCGCCTGGCTCGTCGGCGCGATGCACGCCTTGCGCCACCAGCGCATCTCGGCGGCCATCGGCTTCTTCATGCTCTGCATCCCGTTCGCCACGGCGTTGCTGTTCCAGCGCGCCGCCGATGCCCCGTGGCACGGCGCCGTCGTGCTCGGCGCGGCGCTGTTGTGGACGACGAAGAGCGAGCTGCGCGGCTCCCTTCCGGCGGTCGGCGCGGTGGTCTTCGTCGCCGTCGTGGTCTCGGCGCTCATCGGCCCGAGCGAGCAGAAGTTCTCGATCGAGGTGCTCAAGCGCGGCGGAGCCAGCGGCCTCGACACCCGCCAGACCTACGGACCGGACCGTGAGGGCAATTCGACCGCGCCGGCGTTCGAGATCACCTCGCCGAAGGGATCGCTGTGGCGCATGGAGACCCTCGGGTACTTCGACGGACGTGCCTGGTTCCCCGATCCCACGCTCCAGGACGACCTCCCGCAGCCGGCGGCCGTCGAGACCACCTCGACGGTGAAGATCACCGGACTGCGCGACGACCGCGTCGCGGCCCCGGGGCGCGTGCTCTCCGCGCGGGACGGCACGCAGGCGGCGCGCCTCGACAACGGCTACCGCGCGGTGTTCGGCGACGCGCCGAGCGGCGGGTCGACCTACCAGGTCACCTCGGAGGAGGTCCGGGCGCCGCTCGACGAGCTCAGCGGGGTCCAGATCCCGAAGGGGGCGGCGTTCGACCGCTATCGCGAGCTCGCCGGCGCGCGGCCGCCCTCCGGCACGCCGCTCACGTCATACGCCGACCAGGTCTCGCCGAACACCCCGTGGGGGAAGGTCTACCGTCTCGCGGCGTCGATGTCGGACGGCGTGACCTCCCAGCTCGAGCTGGTCGAGCGGGTCCAGCGCTACCTCGACTCGGGCGAGTTCCGCTATTCGCTCACCGACGTGCCCGAACCCGGCTCGGAGCCCCTCATCGATTTCCTCACCACCTCGAAGGTGGGCTACTGCCAGCACTTCGCCGGCGCCGCGGCGCTGCTGCTGCGACTCGCAGGCGTGCCGGTGCGCGTGGTCGCCGGATTCGCCACGGGCAAGGAGGTCGGCGGCAACACCTACGAGGTGCGCGGCACCGACGCCCACGCCTGGATCGAGGTCTACTTCCAGGGCTTCGGCTGGGTGCCGTTCGACCCGACCGTGTCCGACACCGCCGCGCGCGTCGATCCTTCGGTCGGGATCGCCAAGCCCGAAACGCCGCAGGACGAGGCGTCCGGCGCCGCCGCTTCGGCCCCCGACGGCCCCTCGCCCAAGACCGGCATCGTGCTGCTCGTCCTCGTGATCGTGGGCGGGCTCGCGGCGGCGGTCTGGAGTCGCCTGCGCACGCCCCGCGAGGAGGAGCCGCTGAGCGAGATCCTCATGAAGCTCGCGCCCGTGCCGGCGGGTCCTGCGATGACCATCAGCGAGCTGCGCGTCGACCTGGAGAAGCTCGGTCCGACCGTGGCGGCGCTGGCCGATCGCGCCGAGCGACAGCGCTTCGCCGACCCCCGCACGCCGCCGCCGGACAGACCGCGCCGCGCGGTGCTGCGTGCCCTGCTCAAGGATCTCGGCCCGCTACGCACCGGGAAGCTGCTGGTGCTCGGCCCGGGCCGCAGACCGGTCGTCGACGAGGAGTCCGCCGCGCTCCAGGCCGCCTCGGTGGCGCCACCACCGCTCGTCGGCGCGTCCTCGGCGCCACCGCCGCGCGACTGATGGAGACCGCGGCGCTGCGTCAATCTGCGGTGCCTGCCGCCTGCGGCGTGGCTGCCCAGCTGGCGAGCAGCGCGAGCGTGTCGGCGGCGCGGGTGCCCGGCTCGGCGGTGTAGGCGACGATCGACAGGCCGTTGTCGGCCGGGAGGTCGAGGCGCTCGAAGTTGAGGGTGAGCTCCCCGACGACCGGGTGGCGGAAGGTCTTGGAGCCGGCGTTGTGGAAGCGCACGTCGTGGGCGGCCCAGCGGGTGCGGAACGCGTCGCTCTGGGTGGAGAGCTGTCCGACGAGGTCGGTGAGGTTGCGGTCGTGTGGATCGCGGCCGGCCTCGGCGCGGAAGGTCGCCACGGTCTGGTCGGCCGCCAACTCCCAGTCGTCGTAGAAGTCCGGGGCGGCGCGGTCCAGGAACATGAATCGCAGGACGTTCGGAGCGCCGACGCCGTCGTACATCGGTGAGAAGAGGGCGCGACCCAGGTCGTTGGCGGCCAGGAGGTCGTGGCGGCCGTTGAAGACCGCGGTGGCCGCCCCGGTCATCGAGTCCAGGAGCCACCGCACGTTCGGGCGGACCGTCTGCGACTTGGCTCGGCGTCGCCGCACCGGCGAGGGCGGCTGCACCGAACGGGCGAGGTCCAGCAGGTGGCTGCGCTCGGCGTCGTCGAGCTGCAGCGCCCGCGCGAGCGCCTCCAGCACCCCGTCGGACACGCCGCTGAGGTCGCCGCGCTCGAGTCGCGTGTAGTACGGGACGCTCACCCCCGCCAGGACCGCGACCTCCTCCCGGCGCAGCCCGGGCACCCGTCGGCTGCCATAGGTGGGGAGTCCGACCTGCTCGGGCGTGATCCGCCCGCGACGCGACGTGAGGAACTCGCTGACATCTCGCTTGGCATCCACCGACTCCACGCTAAGACCTCGCCCGCGACGGGTGGGAGACCCTGCCAGTACCCCCATCGACAAGGACTCTCAGCCTGCCGGAAACGGTGGTTGTCTGGTCGTCATGAGTTCGAAGCAGACATGGTTCATCACCGGCGCCGGCCGGGGCCTCGGCGCCGACATCGCCCGGACCGCGCTGGCCGCCGGGCACAACGTCGTGGCGACCGGACGCAACACGGAGGCCGTAGAACGAGCGGTCGGCGCCCAGCAGGATCTGCTGGTGCTCGCCCTCGACGTCACCGACCTGGCCCAGGCCGAATCCGCGGTGCAGGCGGCGGTCGATCGCTTCGGGAGGATCGACGTGCTCGTCAACAACGCCGGCAACTTCATCGCCGGGTTCTTCGAGGAGCTCTCGCCGGCGCAGGTACAGGCACAGGTCGGCACGCTCCTGTTCGGCACGATGAACGTGACGCGCGCCGTGCTGCCGACGATGCGTGCCCAACGCTCGGGCAAGATCGTCTCGATCTCCTCGACGGCCGGCATCGTCGGCCAGCAGAACTGCACCGCCTACGCCGCCGCCAAGTTCGGCGT
>JAURVW010001185.1 GCA_030655275.1 Solirubrobacteraceae bacterium | reverse complement strand
ATCGGCCTGATCGACGAGCTCGTCGCCACGCGCGAAGACCTCGTCCCGGCCGCCAAGGCCTGGATCGCCGAGCACCCCGAGGCGACGCAGCCGTGGGACCAGCCGGGCTTCAAGATCCCGGGCGGCACCCCGTCGAGCAAGGGCATGGACCAGCTCCTGCCGGCCATCCCCGCGAACGTGCGCAAGCAGACCCACGGCGCGAACTTCCCGGCGCCGCGCGCGATCATCGCCGCGGCCGTCGAGGGGGCGCAGGTCCCGTTCGACGTCGCCCTCACGATCGAGGGCCGCTATCTCACGCAGCTCGCGACCGGGCAGGTCGCCAAGAACATGATCCAGGCGTTCTTCTTCGACCTGCAGGAGGTGAGCGGCGACCGTGGCCGTGAGCCCGGCGGCGAGCCCGCGAGGGTGAAGAAGGTCGTCGTGCTCGGCGCCGGCATGATGGGCGCGGCGATCGCGTTCGTCTGCGCGGAGGCCGGCATCGAGGTGGTCCTCAAGGACGTCGCCCTCGACGGCGCTGAGCGTGGCAAGGGCTACTCGAAGGCGCTCGTCGACAAGGCCGTCGAGCGCAAACGGATGAGCGACGCGGACGCCGAGGCGCTCCTCGCGCGCATCACGCCCGCGGGCGATGCATCCGCTGCGGCCGGCGCCGACCTCGTGATCGAGGCGGTCTTCGAGGACCCGGCCGTGAAGGCGCAGGTGTTCGCCGAGATCGAGCCGCACCTCGCTTCCGACGCGCTCCTGGGCTCCAACACGTCGACCCTCCCGATCACGCTGCTCGCCGGCAACGTGACCCGCCCGGAGGACTTCATCGGCCTGCACTTCTTCTCGCCCGTCGACAAGATGCCGCTGCTCGAGATCATCAAGGGGGAGCAGACGAGCGACGAGGCCCTGTCGCGTGCGCTCGACCTCGCCAAGCAGATCAAGAAGACCCCGATCGTAGTCAACGACTCGCGCGGGTTCTTCACGAGCCGCGTGATCGGCACGTTCATCCAGGAGGGCGTCGCGATGCTGCTCGAGGGCGTGCCCGCACGCTCGATCGAGCAGGCCTCCTCGCAGGCCGGGTACCCGGCGCCGGTGCTCCAGCTCACCGACGAGCTGAGCCTCACGCTCTGGCAGAAGATCCGCAACGCCTCCAAGGCGGCGGTCGAGGCCGACGGCGGCACCTGGCCGGCGCACCCGGCCGAGACGGTGATCGATCGCATGGTCGGTGAGTTCGACCGTGGCGGTCGCCTCGCCGGCGCCGGCTTCTACGACTACGAAGGTGGCAAGCGCACCGGGCTCTGGCCCGGCCTGCGTGACGCGTTCGGCGGCGCGGACGGGGCGACGAGCTACGAGCGCGCCGACCTCGCCAACGCGGTGCCGTTCGAGGACCTCAAGGAGCGCCTCATGTTCATCGAGACCCTCGAGACGGTGAAGTGCCTCGACGAGGGCGTGCTCGAGTCGGCGGCCGACGCCAACATCGGCTCGATCTTCGGCATCGGCTTCCCTGCGTGGACCGGTGGCGTGCTGCAGTACGCCAACGGCTACGAGGGTGGTCTCGCCGGGTTCGTCGCCCGCGCCCGGGAGCTCGAGGCGGCCTACGGGGAGCGCTTCTCGCCGCCCGCGTCACTCGTGGCGAAGGCCGAGGCCGGCGAGCTCTACGGCGACGTGCCGGTGCTCAGCGCCGCCTGACGCGCGGACGCAACCGGGCACTGCTGAGCGGCCAATTTCCCTGGTTCAGACAGGGGATATTGGCCGTTCAGCGGGACGGCGGTGCTGAGCGGCCAATTTCCCTGATTCAGACGGGGGATATTGGCCGTTCAGCGCCGTCTGCCGCTCGGCGGCGTTGCGCGGCGACGTCCTCAGACGGTTTCGCGCGCGACGGCCGTGGGGTCGATCGCACGCTTGGCGTCGTACATGCGGTTGTCGGCGAGGCGCACCACTTCGCGCGCGAGCGGACTGTCGGTGGGGAAGGTCGCGGCACCGACGCTGGCGATGATCGTGCCGTCGCGCTCGAACGCGCCCCGGGCGAGATCGGCGATGCGCACGCCCGGTCGCGAGATCACCGAGAACTCGTCGCCGCCGGTGCGGTAGACGGTGCCGCCGGTGCCGACGGCCCGCTGCAGGTCGTGCTTGGCCGTCACGAGGACGGCATCGCCGGCGTGATGGCCGAAACGATCGTTGATCGACTTGAGGCCGTTCACGTCGCAGACCACGATCTCGACGGCGCCGTCGACGGTCTCCGACAGCGCCTGGAGCGCCTCGTCGAAACAGCGGCGGTTCAGCAGGCTCGTGAGCCCGTCGTGGTCGGCGAGACGCTGCATCTCGGCGGCGTGGAGTCGAGTGGCGCGCAGCGTGAGTCGGCGTTCGCGGGAGAGGAGGATGGCGACAAGGAGGGTCGCAAAGGTCAGGGCTCCGATGTTGCCGATGAGGGAGTCGCGTTCGGTGGCCTCGGCCTTCGCGCTCTGATCGGCGGCGACGCGGCTGGCGATCTGCGCCGCCTTCGCGAACTCGCGCGCACTGGCGACGAGCTGCCCCTTGGGCTGCCCTTCGGCACGGTTCAGTGCGGCTCGGATCTCCGCGGCGCCGGCGGGATCGATCGTCTCGATCGGACCGCGTTGTCCCTTCTGTCGGAAGAGCTGGCGGCGAAGCATCGTGTCGAGCAGGTT
>JAURVW010001181.1 GCA_030655275.1 Solirubrobacteraceae bacterium | reverse complement strand
CATTTCACTGGTGTACCTCGTGCTCAAGCTGATCTTCTTGCAGGAGTTTTCTGCGGGCACGGCACCGATTCTGATCGGCATGTTCTTCTTCCCGTCGGTACAGCTGTTCTTTATCGGCCTGCTGGGCGAGTACGTCGGCGCGATCCTGACACATGTGATGAAGCGGCCTCTGGTCGTCGAGCGGGAACGGATCAACATGGACGCTCCGACGAATGCATAGCACTGATGCAAGCGCCAGTGCAGCCCCTCTAAATCAAACTCCAAGAGTCGGTCATGACGTCTTGAAGGATCTGGAAGTGCTCCGAGCCATCGCAATTTTGCTGACGCTGGTAATGCACCTTCCATCACTTCTTCGTTGGTGGATGGAACGTCCTCCAGCCGCCTACAGCTATCTGGATTTTCGCGTCGGTGTTGATTTGTTCTTCGTCATTTCTGGATACGTGATCGCCATCAGTTTTTTGGGTCGACTTGCAGCAGTTCGCAACGCTGACGGCTTCTGGCGAAATGTGGTCGGCTTCTGGATACGGCGTGCGTGGCGGATTTGGCCTTCAGCCTGGCTCTGGTTGCTCCTGATCGTCATTTCAACAAAGACTCTGAGCGCCTCAGGCGCATTCGGCACTCCGGAGATTCTGAGTCACACGGTTTCTGACGCTATTGCCTCATTTCTCCAAGTTATGAATTGGCGACTCGCCGAAGGCGTGCTAACGAATTCGGCGAAAATTCTTCCCCCCAATCCTGCGCTATCGATCTATTGGAGCCTGTCATTGGAGGAGCAGTTTTATCTGGCTCTCCCGTTCATAGTCCTACTAACCCGCCATCATCTCGCCAAGGTTCTGCTGGTCGCCGTGGCAGTAATGTTCTTCGTCCCTAAAGGAGTTGGCTCTCCGGCATGGTTCTTCCGGTTGGACCCGATTATTTGGGGAGTACTGATGGCCTTCTGGCGACAACACCCTTCCTATACGCTGCTGGAACCTCGTTTTCTGGCGAGAGGCAAACTTCGGAGAGTCGCACTCACTCTGGCCGTCCCCTTGCTTGCAGCTGCGGTGATGGGTTTGAATGTCGTCTTCTTCGCCAACAGTCTTGTCGCGCTCATTTGCGCGGCCCTCGTCTATGCAGGTT
>JAURVW010001180.1 GCA_030655275.1 Solirubrobacteraceae bacterium | reverse complement strand
GACCTGGATCGTCACCGGCTACGCCCTGGCCTTCGGCGGTCTGCTGCTCCTCGGCGGCCGCCTGGGTGACCTCTACGGACGCCGTCGACTCTTCATGATCGGGCTGGTCGTCTTCGCCGTCGCCTCGGCCATCGGTGGCCTCGCGCAGAACGAGGCGATGCTGCTCAGCTCGCGGGCCCTGCAGGGCCTCGGTGCCGCGATGGCCGGTCCGGCCGCCCTCGCCCTGATCACCACGACGTTCCCGGCGGGCCCGGCGCGCAACCGCGCCTTCGCCGTCTACGCCGCCATGTCCGGTGCCGGCGCTGCGGTCGGTCTGATCCTCGGCGGCTGGCTCACCGGCCTCGACGGGCTCCCCCTGGTCGACGACGCCGGGTGGCGCCTGACCTTCCTGATCAACGTCCCGATCGGCCTCATCGGCGCACTGCTGGCTCCCCGCGTGCTGCGCGAGTCGGAGTCGCACCCCGGCGAGCTCGACATCCCCGGCGCCATCACCGGCACCCTCGGCCTGCTCGGCCTGGTCTACGGCCTGACCCGCGCCGGCGAGGAGGCCCACGGCTGGGGCGATGCCGGCACCATCGCATCACTGGTGGCCGGTGCCGCTCTGCTCGCCCTGTTCGCCTACATCGAGTCCCGCGTCGCCCACCCGCTGCTGCCGGTCCGGATCTTCCAGAACCGCACCCGCGCGACCAGCTTCCCCGCGATGATGCTCGCCCCGGCCGCGATGTTCGCGATGTTCTACTTCCTCAGCCTGTTCATCCAGCAGGTCATGGGCTACTCCTCGCTGCACGCCGGCTTCGCGTTCCTGCCGTTCTCCTTCGGCATCGTGGTCGGCGCCGGCCTCTCGTCCAACCTGGTCGCCCGCGTCGACCCCCGCTGGATCTCCGGCTTCGGCACCCTGCTCGCCGCCTTCTCGCTGTTCATGTTCTCGACGATCAGCGTCGACGACTCCCCCGGCGCCGTGCTCGGCGCGCTGGGTGCAGGCGACGCGGTCGGCGGCGACGTCAACTACTGGGCGCACATCTTCCCGTTCATCGTGACGATGTCGATCGGCATGGGCATGACCTTCGTGCCGCT
>JAURVW010001179.1 GCA_030655275.1 Solirubrobacteraceae bacterium | reverse complement strand
CGCAACGCGGCGCTCGCGGCGATGCGGCGCGAGGGCGACTTCTGAATCCGATCAAAGGGTGCAGAGGGTCCCGTCGGCGGGCGTCTTCAGGTTGATCAGGTACTCGGCGACGACGTCGTTGACGCACGCATTGCCGGCAATGAGGGCCACACCGTGTTGTTCGCCCTCGACGGTGAGCAGGCTGGCGCCGAGCGTCCTGGCGAGGCTGATGCCGCCCTCGTGCGGGGTGGCCGGGTCGCGCGTGACCGACACGACCAAGGTTGCGGGAAGACCCTGGATGTTCTGCGCGTAAGGAAAGCCGAGCGTGGGCTCGAGTGGCCAATGCTCACAGAGGTCGCGCGCCTCTATCGATCGACCGGTGTCCATGAACGGTGCGACCTCGAAGATCTCGCGCGTCATCGCGGTCTCCTGTTCCGGGGTGTGGCGTTCCTCGTCGAGGCAGTTGATGGCCAGCAGGGACTCGTTGCCATTGCCGTATGCACCGTCGGCACTGCGCTGGTGGAGGATGTCGCGCAGGAACAGGAAAGTCTTGCCGCTTCCGGCCCGGAGTTCGGCGATGCCCAGGATCACGGCGCGCCAGCCGGCCTCGCTGTAGAGCCCGGTGATCACGCCATCGACGACTGCGGTGTAAGTGAGCTGGCGGCCGTCGGCGGTGGTGATCGGCTTGTCGATCAGCGGCTGCACGATCTGCTGGAACGCAGCGGTGGCTTGCTTCGGATCCGTGCCCAGCGGGCAGTTCGGATTCCTGGCGCAAAAGGTCGCCATGTTGTCGAAGGCGCGCTGGAAGCCGGCGAACAGGACGAGGCGCCGCGGGGTGGTGCCGGTCTCGGGATCGACCGCGGCGTCGAGCACGAGGGCTCGAACATTCCGAGGGAAGGTTTCGGCGTAGACCGCGCCGAGCCGGGTGCCGTAGCTGGCGCCGAGAAAGGAGAGCTTCCGGTCTCCGAGCACCGCCCGGAGCACGTCCATGTCGCGCACCACATCGCGGGTCCCGACATGGGCCAGCACCTCCGCGCCACCGGAACGTTCGACGCACTTCCGGTGCAACTCGCGGGTTTCTCCTTCGGTGTAGTCCTTGCCCCCGGAATTGAGCGTGTTGACCAACTTGTCCGCCTCACGCTCGGCATCGGTGAAGCAGTCGAGCGCCGGTGTCGAGGCGGCGACCCCACGCGGGTCGAAGCCGATCAGGTCGAAGCGCCTTGCGATCGGGTGCTCACCCAGGGCGGTCGCCACCAGCGGTGCGTGGCTCATTCCGGAGAAGCCCGGGCCGCCGGGATTGAGCAGCAGCGAGCCGATCCGCTCGACTGGCGCGCCCTTCGCCGGTACGCGCAGCATGGCAATCTGCGCGGTTCGCCCATCGGGTTTCCGGTAGTCGAGCGGCACCTCCAGGCGCGCGCATTCGAAGCGGTCGTTCGCGAAGACCTTGGCGTCGGCCTGCGTGAGTGCGTAGCCGCTGCACGGACCGAAGGCAAGCTTCTGACCGTAGAAGCGTTCCAGGCCGGCGGGGATCGTCGACTTCTCGGATGCGGACGTGCCGCAGGCGCCGATCGCGA
>JAURVW010001160.1 GCA_030655275.1 Solirubrobacteraceae bacterium | reverse complement strand
CGTCGTCGGCACCGCGCCGTTGGGCGCCGCGTAGATCGCGCCACTCCACCCGGTGGTCGCCGACTGGATCTGGATCTTGCTGGCCTTCACGCCCGGCTTGGCGTCGATGTACACGCCGACGCCCGGCTTCGGCGCGAGCGTCTTGGCGGTGTAGCCCTCCGTCGCCCAGACGGTCTTCGCGTTGCCGTCGACGATGTTCGCGGCGTCCTCGTCGTGCTCGTCGCGTAGGTCGCCGTTGCCGAACGGGTCGTAGGCCCGCGCAGCCGTCTGGCTCACCGACACCTCGCGCTCGTTCTTGGCCGGCGGATCGATGCCGCGCTTCACGCCGGTGCCGCGCTCGGCGGTCTGGAAGATGCCCGTGAAGAAGAGGACCGTCGCCACGACCGATGCCAGCACGACCAGTGCGATCAGTCCCGCGGACGGCCTGCCGAAGCGCGTGCGCCACGGCACGCGGCTGCGGGTCGCCGCGGGCAGGGAGCGCAGGATCTCGGTGGCCTGGCCGGGTGCGACGCCCGAGCGGGCGCTCTCGACCGCGAGCACGTCCTCGAGGTCGGCGATCGCCGCGGCGGTGTCGGCCGGTCGGCCCTCGGGCTCCTTCGCCGTGAGGCGGTCGAGCAGCTGCGCCAGGGCGACGGAGATCCCGGGGCGCATGAGCTGCACGTCGGGGAGTTCCTCGCGCACGTGGCGCATCGCGACCGCGATCTGGTTCTCGCCCTTGAACGGGACGTCGCCGATCAGCATCTCGTAGAGCACGATGCCGAGGGAGTAGAGGTCGCTGCGGGGCCCGACGCGCTTGCCGAGCGCCTGCTCGGGACTCACGTAGTCGGTGGTGCCGAGCACGCGGCCGTCGGCGGTGAGGCCGTCCTCCTCGAGCGTGCGCGCGATGCCGAAGTCGGTCACCTTCGCGCGGCCCTCCTCGTCGATGAGGACGTTCTGGGGCTTCACGTCGCGGTGGACGATGCCCTTCTCGTGCGCGGCCTGCAGGGCGCGGGCGATCTCGATCGCGTAGGCGATGGCCTCCGTGACCTCGAGCCGGCCGAGGCGACGGATGCGTGCCTTGAGCGTCTCGCCGGCGACGTATTCGAACACGATGAACGGCGAGTTCGCGTGCTCGCCGACGTCGATCACCTGCACGATGTGCGGGTGGTTGAGCTGGGCGACAGCCTTCGCCTCACGACGGAACCGCTCGAGCTGATCGGAGTCTTGGGCGACCGTCTTGAGCATCGACTTGATCGCGACGGTGCGCTCGAGCACGGTGTCGAACGCCCGGTAGACCGTCGACATGCCGCCCGCCCCAACCTGGGCGTCGAGTCGGTAGCGATCGGCAAGGATCGTCGGCCCGGTCGTCGGCTCCACCACTCCATTGTTCCCAGGTCGGCGGCGCGATGCCGACAGCTGGGTTGCCGACCCCGCAAGCGGGCGCCCAGAAGGCCATGGTTCGGGGCTCCCGGGGAGGCCGAACGGACGGGTGATCGAGTGGCCACCGGACGGCCCGAGCGCCGTGCCGACGACACTTCAGGGTGCCGGACCACCAAGCCGGGCCATCTCTCGACTTGACTTTCCACTTCGGAAAGTGAAGACTACTTTCCATGTCGGAAAGTAATTCGTCTCCAGCCCTCGACCCAACGCCTGCCGAGGCTGCGGCCGCGCTGCATGCGGCTGAGCACGCGCAGTCGGACCTGGCCGCCGACGTGTCGAGCCCGCCCGGCTGGGACGCCGCCTACGGCGCACTCTTCGCGCTCATCCTCGCGGCCGCAGCCGTCCTCGGAGCCTCTGGGGACAACCTGGTCGGTCAGATCGCGTCGCCCGTGATGTCGCTCACCGCCGCGATGCTCACGGGCGTCCTGGTGGGCCGGTGGCGCAAGCGCAACGGCGTGTGGATCTCGGGGTACCACCCGGGTCCGGCCCGGCGCGTCACGTGGGCGCTGGTCGTCGTGATCGGCGCACTGTGGGCCGCGGCCTTCTTCGCCGGCCGCGCCGACGCCTGGTGGCTCGTCGGCCTGATCGTCGTCGCCGGGATGGCGAGCGGCATCGTGGCGACCCGCCGTTGGATGGCGGTCTACCGCGCCGACCTCGCGGGCCGTTGATGCCTGCGCTCGACCCCCTGATCCACGCCCCGGCGCGGCTGCAACTCTGCGCGATGCTCGCGAGCGTCGACGACGCCCAGTTCAGTCTTCTGCGAGACCGGCTCGCGGTCAGCGACTCGGTGCTCTCCAAGCACGTGGCGGCCCTCGTCGACGCGGGCTACGTTCGGGCGCGGAAGGCGCTCTTCGATGGTCGTCGCACGACGTGGGTGTCGCTCACCCCGGCGGGCCGCAAGGCCTATGCGGACCACGTCGCCGCGCTGCGCGCGGTGATCGATGGCGCGTCGGTGGGTCACTGAAGGCCCGGTTCGACGCGACGGCCACGGTTCGTCCCCGACGCACGGGACGAACCGTGGCCGTCATGCGGGCCCGGATCGGGACGAGGGTGGGGCCGCGATCGCGGCCCCAGGCCGGGCCGAACTAGCGCTTGGCGATGAAGCCGAAGCCGCCGCGGCAGGAGCCGTTCGGGGCGTCCTCGGTGAAGGAGCCGTGGATCGTCTTGGAGGTCTTGGCGCCGGCGTTGATGGAGAAGTCACCGGTCGGGACGGTGAACTTCGCGCTGAACGCCTCACCGATCACGCGGTTGTCGGTGTACTTCGGGGTCGTCGAGGTGCCGCCGTCGGCGATCGGCGTCTGCGTCGTGAACGTCGGGTCGCAGAACGTGTTGGGCACGCCGGCCGCCGTCGCCGAGACGACCTTGCCGCCCTGAACGACGAAGCTCAGCGAACTCGTCGGGCCACCGCCGAGGATGTCGGCCGGGCCGGCGTTGTAGGTGCCGTCGCGGAGCTTGTCGGCGGAGAAGTCGAACTTGGTGCGACGGGGGCGGTTCTTGACCTTGATGGTCTTCGTGAACAGCTGCTCGTAGGTGGCCGAGTCGCCCGGCGCCGAGATGTACCCGCAAACGCGGACGGTGCCTGCGCGGCTGATGTAGGTCTGGTCGGCGCCGCGGAACGCACCCGAGTGGAACACGTTGTCGGTGCCGCCGGCGGAGGCGATCGTCTTGGAATCGGTCTGCGCGTTGGCGGGGCAGGCCTTCGAGCCGCGCGTGAAGGTGACGCGCACGATGAAGCCACCGCCGATCTGCGTGTTCAGGCCGGTGTCGCCCTCCCAGGTGTAGGCAAACGACCGCTCCGCGGTGATCGACTTGGGCAGCGTGACGGAGATGCCGCGCGCCTGCGCCGCTGCGGGCAGCGCAGGAACCGCGACGGCAACGGCGAGAAGTGGGATCAATCGACGTGCGAGCATGCGCGCACGATATGTGAACGAGAACGTTCATTAAACGGCCGGGGCCGGTCGCGCCTCGGCAAGCGCGCAGTGGCCGCCGGTGTCGAGGCGCAGCGGAGCGGAGCACCGTTCACGGTACGGTGGCGCCGTGGATCGGCCCCCTGCGACCCCCGACGAACCGGCCGCGGCCGACCTCGCCCTTCGCGGGCTCGATGCCGTCGACGACGTGCAGCGGCGCGTCCGCGACGTGGTCGTGACCGTCATGCCACGCGTGTCGCTCACGCGCGTGGTGCTCGTGCCGTCCTACCTGCTGCTCATCGGCTCGTCCGCCGCGCCGCTGCGCGACAGCGGATTCGAGTTCGTGCTCAACGTGGTCTACGGCCTGCTCCTGTTCAGCGGCGTGACCTCCGAGCAGCTCCGGCTCCAGCGGCTCGGGTTGACGGCGATGCGGCGGCGGTATCCCCGGGGCGGTCGTCGCCAGTTCGTCGGGCTCTGGGCGACGCTGGCCGCGATCGTGGTGACGGCCTACGGCGGGGGCTACACGGACATCTGGTGGCTCGGGCTGCCGGTCGGGCTCGTCGCCGCGGCCGTCACCGTCGCGGCCCGTGGCCATTGGATCTCGTCGTTCCCCGTCGCGCTCCCGACCCGCCTGCCGGGCGCTGAACCCACCGGCCCCTTCCAGGATCCGGCCGCGTTGCGCCTGGCCGCGGCGCTCGCGCTGGCCGACCGCGTGCGCCCTACTGTCTTGGAGGAGAGCACCGGCCTGCCCGCGGGCGCACTCGAGGAAGGCGTCGGTCCCCTCGCCCGAGCTCGCCTCGCGCGCGTCCTGGCCCCCGACCCCGAGGGCCGCACGGTCCTCACGATGACGGGCCGGGGTCGTCGCGTCTTCCGTCGGGAGTGTCGGCGACTGCGGCCGCGCTGAGCCGACGGCGAACCGCGGGCGGTCCGGCGATCCGCGACCGTCCCACTGCGCGATGGCAGCGAGACGGCCGCGCCGGACCTACGGGGTGATGAGGTTCAGGGCGACGGCGTTGCCGGAGCCCTTCGTCAGCGGCGAGACGAGGTTCGTCAGAAAGCCGCAGCCGGTGAGATCACTGATCGAGAACGTGCCCGCGATCGGACCGCCTTCGGTCGGCAAGAACTCCTCCTGCGTGCTGCGCAGGTTGATCGAGGAGACCTGCTTGGCCTGGCAGTTGGCGCCACCGGCGAGCTCGATCCCGAGCGTCTTGACCGACGGCAGCTTGATCCGCACCTTCGCCGTCAGGTCCAGCTTGCCCTGCGAGAGCGAGCCGGTCACCCGCTCCGTCTGCGTGAGGCCCACGCGAGCGGTCACCGGCAGGAACCCGAGCGACGTCAGCTTGCCCTGCGCGGGCTCGAACGTGAGGTCACCGATGATGTTCTGCTTGGGCAGGCAGAGCCACAGCTTGAGGCCGCCCCGCAGCGGCAGCGATCCCGTGGTGAGCGTCTTGAGGGTCGCCGTGCCCTCGGTGCGGAACGGGGAGACGATCGGGCCCGCGTCGACCCCGCCGCCGGGGCCCGTGATGACCGGGCACGGATTGGGGTTCGGCGTGGGGGTCGGCGTGGGCGTGGGCGTGGGCGTCGGCTCCCCGGCGACGTACGTGTACCTGGCGGAACCAGAGCCGGTGGTCGTCGCTTCGTAGGACCGAGTCGGATCGACGGCCAGGCGACCACGGACCACGACGTCGACCGGGGCAGGCGCGTCTCCCGCCGGCACCGAGACGATCAGGCGTCGGACGTCGTAGTAGACCGAGTTCGGGAGTCCGTCCGGCGCCACGTTGTCGACGATCGGTGCGGGCTTTCCGCCGAACGTCACGGCCGGGTCGAGGAGCCCGTCGCCCGGGATGTAGACGGTGACGAGGTTGCCGCCCGAGAGCGGACCGGATGGGTCGGAGACGTCGACGCTCGGCGGGTCGACGATCCCATAGGTGCTGGCGAGACCGGTCTGCCCGAAGTGCGTTCCGGACGACGTGATGACCGCCGCCGATCCACGCTGATGGCCGCCGGCCGGGACGATCGCGGAGATGGTCCACCGTGTGCCCGCTTCGGGGCACGGCGCCTGCACGCAGTCGACCTGCTCGGCCGTGACGATCGGATCGGTGCCGAGGTCGGGGCCGAAGGAGACCTGCTCGGGCTTCTCGGGACCCGAGAAGCGGACCGTGATGCGCTGCCCACCCAGCTGCGACACGCGCCTCGGGGAGACGGAGGTGATCACGTTCGACAGCCCTGCGGTGAAGCGGGTGTCGTACGCGCGGAAGCATCGGCCGTTGATGAAGCCGAGCTCGTCACCGCTCGCATTCGTCACCGGCCAGTCGCGGGTGCTGCCGAGGCTCACGCGCTTGTAGGTGCTGGTGCCGTCGATCGACTCCACGAGGGGCAACAGGACGCCCGCGGTGCGGAGCTCAGGGGCGGGGCTTCCGGTGTCCACGCTGAAGGTGGTGCCGCACTGGCGCTCCGTCGGGGTGAGCCGGACCGAACCCGGAGCCGCAGAGATGTAGGTGTAGTCGTCCTCGGTGCTCGCGGCCGGCGTGAGGTTCTCGCCGCCGACACCCACGTCGACCTTTCCGGCCGTGCCGGCCGGCACGAGGACGGTGTACCGGGCGGTCCAGGCTCCGGGAGTCGCGGAGAGGAGCTCGCCGCCGAGGGTGGTCGCCTCGTTGGAGCCGAAGAAGAAGGCAGCCTGGGAGACCCGCGACTGGACGATGCTGCCGGCGCCGTCGGACGTGACGGTGACGATGGCCGTCTGCCCGCCGGCCTCGGAGCCCGAGGCGGTCGTCGGCGAGACCGAAGCGGTGATGCCGGCCATCGCGGCTGCTGGCAGCGCCGCGGCGGCGAGGAGTGTGCACGCAGGCGCGAGCAGCAGGGAACGGATGGGACGCATGGACGGTGCTCGGTTCGACGACCTGGACGGGGTCGCGGGGCCGGGGGACCGCCGCCGGAACAGTCTATGCGCTCCGCGCCGCAGCGAGGGCAAAATCTGTTCAGGGGCCGTCACGCCCTCCGGGGTGAACGCACCAGGCCGCCAGGCCGGCTGCGCGGACCGTGCGTCGGCCACGCCCCAGAACGCGCGACGCCCGCGGGGTGAGCGCGGGCGTCGGCGTCGAAATCGTCCGTCTTCGCAGCGGCCCAGTCAGCCGGGCGCGAAGGGTGGTGGGTCGCTAGGCGACGAGCTGCATCATCGCGGCGTCGTCGTTGAGGGCCACGCGCAGGCGCTTCTTGAGCTGCGTGTGGATCTGGCAGACGCGGCTCTCGGACACGCCGAGGATGGAGCCGATCTCCGCGAGGGTCATGCCC
>JAURVW010001157.1 GCA_030655275.1 Solirubrobacteraceae bacterium | reverse complement strand
GACCTGGGCCGCCTGCGAGTGGATCAAGGCGAACTACCCGGGCGGCTTGGACTACACGCTCGAGGGCAACGTCGCGACCGACAAGAAGCACTCGCAGATCAACAACATGCAGACCCGCGGCCGGCGCGTGATCGCGGAGATCACCATCCCGGACCAGCTGCTGCGCGAGGTGATGAACACCACGAGCGAAGCGCTCTACCGTCGCCGCCAGATCTCCGGCTCCGTGGGCGCGTGGCTCTCAGGCTCGGTCAACAACGGCGCGCATTCCGCCAACGGCATCGCCGCCCTCTACATCGCGACCGGTCAGGACGCCGCGAACGTCGCCGAGTCGCACGCCGCCCACGCCTACGTGGAGCTCCGCGAGAACGGCGACTACTACTACTCGATCACGATGCCGTCGATCATCTGCGCCACCTACGGCGGCGGCACCGGCCTCGCGACCCAGCGCGAATGCCTGGAGATGATGGACTGCTACGGCACCGGCAAGGCGCTCAAGCTCGCCGAGATCATCGGCGCGACGGTCGTCGCCGGCGAACTCTCCCTCGGCTCGGCGATCGTCGCCGACGAGTGGGTCTCCTCGCACGACCAGTACGGCCGCAACCGGTAGGCGGGCGAGGTCCGGCCCACCCCGCCCGAGACGGGCGCTGCGGCTCGCGTCGGGTCTGCCCCGCGCGGGTCCCCGGTCTCGACTACTCGGAGGCTGGAGCCGCAGGCTTCTTGGCCCGCGGCTTCGTCGCGCGCTTGGGCTTCTCGGCGGGAACTTCCGCCGCAGCGGCCGCAGCCGCCGCCTGCTCGGCTGCCAACGCCTGTGCCTGCTCCTCCGCGTGCGCGGCGAAGGCGGGCGCCGCCGCGGCATGCGACGGATCGTTGACGGCGAGCGACGCGACGAGCACCTTGGCCTGCTGGACGAGCAATTCGACCGGGTAGAGATCCGGCTGGGTGACCACGAGGCGACCACCCTCCTCGGCGATCACCAGGATGATCCGCGCGAGCAGGCGGTGGTCGAGGCCCATCGGGCCGCCACGCTTCGTGACGCCCCACGCGATCAGCGGCGTGATCTGCTCGATGACGGCCTCGCGTCGCTCGACGACCTTGTCGTGCAGCGCGCGCGGCACGCCCTGCGGAGGCGTGAGGATGATCTGCCACGTGTACGGACGCTCGTGCACGGCGGCGAAGAACGTCTCGATCGCGCCGAGGATCACCTCATCGGGATCGATCTCGCCGACCTGCATCGGGATCGCCTTCGCGAGCTGCGTGAGGACGTGACGTTCCTCACGTTCGAAGAGCGCCGTGAGCAGGCCCGCGAGGTCGCCGAACTGCGTGTAGACGACCGGCCGGGTGATGCCCGCACCGCGCGCGATCGCGTCGATCGAAAGCGCCTCGGAGCCCTGTTCGCAAAGGATCTGCAGGGTCACGTCGAGCAGTTGCTCGCGCCGTTCGGCGGCGGACATGCGGGGCCGCGACCGGCTACGCGAAGAACGACTCATCCCCCCACCTTCTCACGCCGGTGCAACGGGGCGTCCCAAGATCCACGGGACGCCCGCCAGCGCCCGTACGGGCGACGCCGCCAGGCCGTTGCCCGTAGGGTCGACGGCCATGCGTCGTCGCCTCGCCCTCGCACCACTCCTGGCGGCTCTCCTCGCCACCGGCTCGGGCCTGGCCCTCGCCGGCTGTGGCGATGATCGCGCCGTCTCCGACCCTGCCCCGGAGACGACCCCCGACCCGGCCACGGAGAACGCCTACCGCCTCACGGTGCGTTCGAGCAAGGGCGGCACCGAGGCCATCCGCGCCTCGCTCTGTGGCACGCCGTCGAGCAAGCTCGTCGAACTGCCCTGCGGCGTGTCGCTCGGCTTCGCCCGGGTCTCGGCCCCCCGGCTCTACACCGACCGCATCCGCGACCGTCTCTTCCTCGAGCTCGACCGCCCGGCGACGGCGATCTTCGCGTCGCTCGCGCAGGGCGTCGGGGAGCGCGGCCTCGAACGCCGCTCGGCACTCGTGAAGCTCGGTGGTGGTGGCCGTCGCGCCTCCATCGGCTACGGCCCATCGACCGGAGACTTCCCGACCGTCGAGGACCCGTCGTACCTCTCGGTCCTCGTGCTCTACAAGGACCCGATGCCGGTGCCGGCCCCGGCCGCCTCCGGCGTGCCGGACGATGCGACCGTCTCAGGTGCGGCCGCCGAGTACCTCGTGCAGCTCGCCACGCGCTCCAAGCTCGACGAGTAGCCCGCCGGGCTCAGGTGCCGGAGCCCGACGACTTCTTCGTCGACGGCCGGTATTCCTGGGCCGAACGGGCGACGCCGTTCGTGCGGAAGTCGACGCGCACGCCGGCCGTCCGCTCGCCGTTGGACCAGACGAGGAACGACGCGCGTCCGCCCTTGGTGGTCGGCTTGTACTCCTTCACGGAGGTCCAGTCCCCGAGCACGGCCTGCAGCTGCTCGCGCGTCTTGCCGGTGAGTTCCACGCAGTTGATCGTGTCGTCGATCGCCGTGGTGCGCTCGGCGACGGGCGCGTCGCCCGGCTCCTGGGCCCAGAACGACCTGAGTTCCGCATCGTCGGGGCAGCTGCCGGTGATCGAGTTCACCTGGCCGGCGAGGAAGAACCCACCGGCGATCACGGCGACGAGGCCGACGATCGCCAGCACGCGCACTCGGATGCGTCGCATCTTGCGACCCTCGTCGCCGAGGAGCTCGGCCCACTGGTCGCGCTCTGCCTTCGAGGGGCGGCCGTAGCTCATGCGACGCGTGACGGGCGGGACGAGCGGGTCATGTCAGCCATTCTCCGTGATCGGGAGGCGCCGCGCTCCGCCGCGATGCGTTCGAGCCCGGCCGAACCCGAGCAGCGGGGTCGACACTCGTCCGCCGCGTGCGCACGCGAGGGGGACGCCGGGCGCGCCACCCGCTCGCATGCAGCGCCTGCTGGCGGTACCCTGGAGCCATGGCCGACAACGCGACCATCGGAGCCGTTCTCAAGGCGTTTCAGGTAGCCCTGAACGCACACGACCGTGAGAACCCCACGCACACCGCGCACGGGATCGGCATGGCCCATTTCGACATGGAACGCCTCGGTTTCGAGGACGGTGAGGAGATCCTCCCCGGCATCACGATGAGCGCCGACGGCGGCACCTCCGGCAACTTCCGCGTCCTCTGCGACGGCCAGCACGACAACGCCGAGGAAGCCGAAGAGGTCGAGACGGTCGAAGCCGTCAGCCGCGACCTGGTCCCCGTCCGCGTCGGCGTCGAACGCGACGACGTCCGCACCT
>JAURVW010001150.1 GCA_030655275.1 Solirubrobacteraceae bacterium | reverse complement strand
ATCTCGTCGGGATCGTTCGAGACCGGCGAACGCCCGCCTGCGTCGCGTGATTAGGCAGCCGCCGCCGCGGTCCAACGCTCGATGATCTCGTCGGCGACCGCCCCGGGCTCGCGCTGGGTGACGTCGATGATCCGCACGCCGCCGAGTCGACGCATCCACGTCTCCTGGCGTTTGGCGAGCTGGCGGGTCTTCGTGGTCGCGCGCTCGGCGTCGCCGCGCAGCAGCTCCTCGAAGCCGACCGCAGCCGCCGCCGTGGTACCGATACCGCGCTCCCAGGCGCGGGTGACCTCGTCCTCCACGCCGTCCTTCACCATCGACCACATCCGGTCGCCGGCGCGCTTGCGCAGCGCCGAGCGTTCCATCGTCAGGCCGATCAGCACGGTCGGCACCCGGGTCTCCTCGGCCCACAGCTCGCCCTTCGTCGACGAGCTTGCGAACGAGCGCCCGTCGGCGATGAGCTCGTGCGCCCGAACCACGCGGGTGCGGTCGGTCGGCGTCATCAGCTCGGCCGACACGGGATCGAGTGCGTAGAGCTCCTCGTGCAGCGCCGCGAGGCCCTCGGGCGTCGACGCGCGCTCGAGCAGCGTTTCCCGGACCCCCTCCGATGGCGGCGGCGCGAGGCTGAGCTCGGTGAGGGCAGAGCGCAGGTAGAGGCCGGTCCCGCCGACGACGATCGGCACCCGGCCGGCGTCGCGGGCCTCGTCGATCTCGCGGTGCGCCAGTTCGGTGTGCTGCGCGACGCTCCATGGCGACTCGAGCGGCACGAACCCGACGAGCCGGTGCTCGAGCTGGGCCTGCTCCTCGGCGGTCGGCTGGGCGGTGAGCAGCGGGATGCCGTCGTAGACCTGCAGCGCGTCGACGCCGATCGCGATCGGATCGTGACCGAGGCCGCGCAGCCGCGCAGCGACCTCGATGGCGACGGCCGTCTTGCCGACCGCGGTGGGGCCGAAGATCGCGAGCAGCGGGTGGGGCACCGCGGAAGTATCGCCGCTGCCGATGGACCGTGCGGTACCGTCGCGCCATGGACCTCCGTGGCAGCACCGTCCTCCTCACCGGCGCGACGGGTGGCCTCGGCGCCGCCATCGCCCGCGGGCTCCATGCGGAGGGCGCGAAGCTCGTCCTCTCCGGCCGCAAGGTCGAACTGCTCGAGCCGCTCGCCGAGGAGCTCGGCGCCGTCGCCGCGCCATGCGACCTCACCGATCGCGCGGCGCTCGAGGCGCTCCTGACCGAGCACGCAGGCATCGACATCCTGATCGCCAACGCGGCGGTGCCCGCCACCGGCGAGCTGGACTCCTACTCGGGCGAGGAGATCGACCGCATCATCGAGGCGAACCTCACGGCCCCGATCCAGATGTGCCGGGCGCTCGCGCCGCAGATGCGCGGCCGCGGCCGCGGCCACATCGTGCTCGTCTCGTCGCTCTCGGGCAAGGTCGCGAGCCCTGGCGGCTCGATGTACTCGGCCACGAAGTTCGGCCTGCGCGGCTTCGGCTTCGGCCTCCGCCAGGATCTCCATGGCACGGGCGTCGGCGTCTCCATCATTTCCCCCGGGTTCATCCGCGACGCGGGCATGTTCGCCAAGTCCGGCGCCGAGGACTCCTTGCCCGCGGGCGTCGGCACCTGCACGCCGGAGCAGGTGGCGGCGGCGACCGTCACCGCGATCACGAAGAACCGTGCCGAGATGACCGTGGCGCCCCTGCCGATGAAGGTCGGCGCGGTGTTCGGCTCGGCCCTCCCCCGCGTCGCCGCATTCACGCAGGCCAAGAGCGGTGGCAAGGCGATCGCCCAGCGCATGGCCGAGGGCCAGGCGGGCTTCCGCAGCTGAGCGTGACCTTCCGGGCCGCGGCGTCCGTATCTCCGGGCAAGATGCTGCCCGTCCCCACGCTCGAACCACTCCGCGCCGCGTTCCGCGATCCCAGCGAGACCAACGTCGAGATCGCCAACGTCGTGCCGACCCTCGCCGGCCACCGGTACCTGTTGCTCACGACGACGAAGCGCGACGGCACGACGGTCCCGAAGCCCGTGTGGTTCGCGCCCGACGGCGACGCCCTCGTGGCCGCCACCGAGGCCGACGCCTGGAAGGTCAAGCGGCTGCGCCGTCATCCCGAGGCGACTGTTGCCCCCTGCGACGTGCGCGGTCGCCCCCTCGGAGCGGCGGTCGCCGTGACCGGCGCGATCCTCGAACGTGAGGACGACCGCAGTCGAGCCGACGACGCCCTGGCCCGCCGGTACGGCTCGTCGTACGCGGCGATCAGGCTCGTGGGCCGCGCCCGTCGGCTGGGTCGCGCACCGCGACGGGCGTTCATCACGCTGCGTCCGGTCACGCCGATCGGCTGAGTCGCCGACGGGCTGGATCGGTCGACGCTCGGCGGCGCGTTCGCCCCAGCGCTGCCGTCGGCCGTTCGGTCACCTGCGCCCCGCACTCCCGACGCTTCCCGCGGGGGTTGGAGATACGCTCGACGGCGAGATGACCATCGACGTCACGAGCGAACAGGTCCGCCGGTTTCGGCTCGCGGCGACCGGGATCACCGAGCCCGCCGGGCGTGCTTCCACAGCGCTCGGCAGCTGGACCGTGCAGGAGTCCCCGCCCGGCGCGGCGACGACCGCCATGCTCGCGCGCACGTCCGTCGACGTCGCCCCGGGCTGGCTCGACGACGCCATCTCCGATCGCCGCTCGGTCGCGTCGTTCTACAACGCACGCACCGCCACGTCGATCCTTCGAAAGGCCGACGCCCCGGTCTTCGCGACGGCCCTCATCCCGTCCGACGACGCCGGCTTCAAGGCGATCGTCGTCAATGCGCTACCCGAGCGCAAGAGCGAGTACGCCAGCCCGGTCGAGGAGGCCGTCGAGGCGATCGCGGAGATCCTCGATGGCCGGGAGCTCAGTCGCGACGATCTCCACGAGGAGCTGCGCGGCAGGTTGCCGAAGGCGTCGCTGCCGTGGTGTGAGGGCTGTCAGTCCCACCACGCCCGCCGCGGCCTGCTGGTGATGGCCTCGCTCCACGGCAAGCTCTGCATCGCCGGCAAGGCGGGTCGTGCGCCACTGTTCGCCCGCTCCGACCAATGGCTTGGAGGATGGGACGCGTTCGCGGCAAATGACGCCGGGCGCGCGCTCGTCGACCATTTCCTCGCCGCCTTCGGTCCTGCCACGCCGGCCGAATTCGCCGACTGGGCGGGCCTCGGGAAGACCCACGCGAAGGCGCTCTGGGCACTCGAGGAAGAGGGCTTGGTCGAGGTGACGGTCGATGGCGGGAAGCCGCGCTGGATCCGAGCCGTCGACCAGGCCGCCCTGGAGGACTCACCGGCTCCTGATGGCGCTCGTCTCCTCGGTCCGGGCGACCCGATCCTTCAGGCGCGCGACCGCGAGGTCACCGTCGCCGACGCGGGCGTACGCAAGAAGCTCTGGACCGCCATCCCGACGACGGGCCTCGCGATCCACGGCAGCGACGCCTTCGCCACCTGGAAGGCCAAGAAGAGCGGCAAGCGCCTCGACCTCACGCTCGCCACTTTCGCGAAGGTCCCGCGCGGTGCAAAGGCCGCGATCGAGGAGCAGGCCGAACGGCTCGCGCCGCACCGCGGCGCGACGTCCGTCGCGGTGAGCTGGGACTAGCGCAGCGCGAGATCGACGAGCGATTGCTCGCCCATCAACGTCTGGCTGGTGGCGGAGACGATCTCCACCGTCGTGAAAGTGCCGGGCTCGCCGAAGCCCTCGAAGTTCACGGCCTTGTTGTGGGTCGTGCGACCGCGCAGGCGGGACGGGTCGGTGCGCGAGGGCCCTTCGATGAGGACCTCCATGGTGCGGCCGACGAAGCGCTGGGCACGTTCGTGGGCGTTGCGCTGGATCACCTCGACGAGCCGCTGCATCCGCTCGACCTTCACCTCGTGCGGCACGAGGCCCTCGGTGATGTCGGCTGCTTCGGTACCGCGACGCGCACTGAAGATGAAAGTGAAAGCCGAGTCGAACTGCACGGCCTCGCACACCTCGAGCGTCTGCTGGAAGTCCTCCTCGGTCTCACCGGGAAAGCCGACGATGATGTCGGTCGAGAAGGCGACGTCCGGCACGCCCTCGCGGATCATCGCGACGCGATCAAGGAAGCGCTCGCGGTCGTAGGTGCGGCGCATCGCCTTGAGGATGCGGCTCGAGCCGGCCTGCAACGGCAAGTGGATGTGTTGGCAGACGGTGTCGAGTTCGGCGTGCACGTCGATCACGTCGCGCTTCATGTCCTGCGGATGCGGCGAGGTGTATCGCACGCGCTTGATGCCCGGGATCTCACCGACGACGCGCAGCAACTCGGCGAAGTTGCGCGGTTCGGGTCGCAGGTCGCGGCCGTAGGCGTTCACGTTCTGGCCGAGCAGCGTGATCTCGACGACGCCTTCGCCGACGAGCCGCTCGGCCTCGGCGACGAGCTCGTCGAACGGGCGGCTCACGTGACGGCCACGGGTGCTCGGCACGATGCAGTACGAGCACTTCATGTGGCAGCCGACGCTGATCTGCAGCCACGCCTGGTGCGGACGCTCGCGCTTCGTGGGCAGGTGCGCCGGGAAGCCCTCGAATTCGAAGAAGCCCTGAGCGCTGATCGAGTCGGTGGTGAGGAACTCGGCGAGCTTGGGCACCTGGCCGGGGCCGAAGGCCACGTCGACGAACGGGAACTGCTCGAAGACGAGGTCCTTCATCGACTGGGCCCAGCAGCCGCCGACCCCGATCACGGTGCCGGGGCGGCCACGCTTGATGATCTTCGCGTCGTGGAGGTGGGCGATGAAGCGTTCGTCGGCCTTCTCGCGGATCGAGCAGGTGTTGAAGAGGATGAGGTCCGCGTCGCCGCGCTCGCCGGTCTCGGCGTATCCGAGTGACTCGAGCATGCCCTTCATGCGCTCGGAGTCGTGCTCGTTCATCTGGCACCCGAAGGTGGTGATGTGGAATTGCTTCGCCATCGTCAGCGCAGGGTATCGCGCAGGTGTCCGGGTTCGTAAGCGATCGGCGCTAGACTTCGTAATCCGACCGACTCCCCACTAGATCTACCGCGCCATTGAGCGCGAACGTGGGTAACGCGCATCGCTTCGGCGATCGGCCTGCCTCACGGATCTGGAGTGTCTCGCATGCCCCGGCACGTGATTCACACCCGCCGGGGACATTCAAAATAAGCGGGGAGTCCGTGAGCGGCTGGAGCGGGCGGGAACGTAAGTGTCCCGCCCGTCACCCCAGTTCTCGAGGTCGGCACTGAAGGTGCTGCGTGCTCGTGCCGAATGCCTGGGTGATGGTGGCCGACGCGGCAAGACCCAAGCTCCTTTTCGTTGCGGCGGTCGCGGCGGTCCTTTCGGCGGTGCAGCTGCTCACGGCGATGCTCGCGTTCGGGGCGCTCAACGCGGATCTCTACGTCCGTTTGCTGACGGTGGTCTTCCCCACGATCGCGTTGGCGCTGACCGGCGCAGCGCTCACGGAAGCACGTCGAGGCCGGATACAGCGCGGAACGGCCTTGATCGCGGCCTGGGTCGTCGTCATGGTCGCCGACTGGTATCTGCCGGTCTCTCGGGCTTTCCTGGGCACCTAGTCGTCCCTGGCCCGCGCAGGACTCAGTGGCGGCGGAACGTCACTCGGACTCGTCCTTCTGGTGTTGGCGCAGGGCCGCGAAGACCGTGGGGCCGGCGATGCCGCGACGCGCGAGCAGGTTGGCCATGCGCGACTTGACCTTGATGTCGGAGAGGTCGGGCTGCTTGCGGCGGAGCACCTCGAGGGCGACCTCCATCTCGCTGGGAGCGTCCAAGGCCTCCTCGTCGTCGGCGAAGAGCGCGTCGAGGATGTCGCGGCTGATGCCGTCCTGGCCGAGCTTCATGCGGATCCGCCTTGCACCCCAACCCTGCAGCCGGCGCTTGTCCTCGGCAAACATCTTCGCGTAGCGCTCGTCGTCGATGAAGTCGTAGCGCTGGAGCTCGGCGATCGCCGCGTCGATCGCGACCGGCTCGCACTCCTTGGCGGCGAGCTTGTCGCGCACCTGCTTGACGGTGTGCTCGCGCCGGCTGACGAGCTTGTAGGCGAGTTCGGTCGCCCGCTGGTGCGGCAGCGCCTCGGCGAAGGCCAGTTCGGCCTTCGGTTCCTTCTTCTTGCGCTTGGGTCGCGGGGCCTGGACCTCGCGGCCGTCGGGGCCGACGCCGAGCGCCTCGTCGTGCGCGAGTTGCCCTTCGAGGCTGACGAGCGAGGGCCCGCGAACGTCGTTGACGTCTCGGACCGGAAGCACCGGCGCATCGGGGTCGGTCGGGTCGGCGGTCTCGAGGAGACCTGACCGGGCGTCCGGGTTGGTTCCGGACGGCAACTCGTCGGGGTCGCCGGCTCCTCCCAGATCCGGCGACCCTGATGAGTCAGGGGTTACACGCCGACCGGCCCTCGCATCGCGCAGGGCGTCCAGTTCGGCTTGTGTGCGGGCTTCACTGGTACCCGAGGCTTCCGCACCTCGGGTGACCAGCTCAGCGCCGCGTCGCGGCACCGCGGCGGAGTCTCGAGCGTCGGATTGACCGTGGGACACGCGGTCGGACGACTCGAGCTCGGCGATGCGGGCCGCAAGCTCTTCCAGTGGCTTCTTCGCCACGTGGGGTGATTACTTCGCGTCGGGGCGGTGCGGGCGGATCTCCGGCGCTGCCGGAGTTGCCGCCAACAGACCGGGTCCGTCGGGGTCGAGCCCGTCGATGTCGGTGTCCAGGAGCGGACCACCGCCGGGCTCGAGGCCCACGGCGCGGTAGATCTTGTCCTGGATGGCCTGCGCGATGTCGCCGTTCTCCTCGAGGAACGATTTCGCGTTGTTGCGGCCCTGACCGAGACGCGTGTCCTCGTAGGAGAAGAACGAGCCGGACTTCGTGAGCACGTCGTGCTCGATGCCCAGGTCGATCAGCGAGCCGGAGGCGGAGATGCCCTTGCCGAACTCGATGTCGAACTCCGCCTGACGGAACGGCGGCGCGACCTTGTTCTTGACGACCTTCACGCGGACCCGGTTGCCGATGGCCTCCTGGCCGTCCTTGAGGGTCTCGATGCGACGGATGTCGAGGCGCTGCGAGCTGAAGAACTTCAGCGCGCGACCACCCGGCTGCGTCTCCGGCGTGCCGAACATGACGCCGACCTTCTCGCGAATCTGGTTCGTGAAGAGGCAGAGCGTGTTCGTACGGCTGAGCGTGCCGGCGAGCTTGCGCATCGCCTGGCTCATCATGCGGGCCTGCAAGCCGACGGTCGTGTCGCCCATCTGGCCCTCGAGCTCCGCACGCGGGGTGAGCGCGGCGACGGAGTCGATCGCGACGACGTCGACGGCACCGGAACGGATGAGCATGTCGGCGATCTCGAGCGCCTGCTCGCCGTAGTCCGGCTGCGAGACAAGGAGGTTGTCGACATCGAGGCCGATGTTCTTCGCGTAGACGGGGTCCATCGCGTGCTCGGCGTCGATAAAGGCGACGGTGCCGCCCAGCTTCTGGGCCTCGGCCAGGACGTGGTAGACGAGCGTCGTCTTACCGGACGACTCCGGGCCGTACACCTCGACGATGCGGCCGCGAGGCATGCCGCCGATGCCGAGGGCGAGATCGAGCGCGAGGGAGCCGGTCGGGATCGCGCTCACCTTCATGATCGCGTCGTCGTCGCCCATCCGCATGACGGAGCCCTTGCCGAACTGCTTGTCGATCTGCGACAGCGTCCCGGTGAGGGCATCAAGCTTTGCCTTGGCGAGCTTCTCTGCTGCCTTGTCGGTCTGTTCGGTGGTTGCCATGGTCCTCTGGTCTCCGGTTCTGGATGCCCTGTTCCGGGTAGGGGAACAAGTGTACGGTCGGGGTCGGACGGAACCTATGTCGTGAGGGTCCCCGCCGGACCCCTGAACTGCACCAGAAGCCCGCAGACTCTGCGCATTTCGGCCTCAGACGCCTGCACGAGAAGATGCAAACACCTGTTCGGTCAGGCTCGATCAATCCGGTTCGACGGCCGTCCTGAGGGTGTGCAGCGCGAACGTCACCGCGCGCTCACGGATGGCGTTTCGGCTGCCCGGAATGATGAGGCTCCGGGCGACCGGCTCCCGCCCCGGGACCACGGCCGCGACCCACACGAGCCCGACCGGCTTCTCGTCCGTCCCGCCGTCCGGCCCGGCGACCCCGGTCGTCGACACGCCGCAGTTGGCCCCGAGCCGCTCGACGGCGCCCTGGGCCATCGCGATCGCCACGGCCTCCGACACCGCCCCGTGCTCCTCGATGAGCTCAGCCGGCACGCCGAGGGCGGAGACCTTCACCTCGTTGTCGTACGCCACGATCCCGCCGCGCACGTAGGCCGAGGCCCCGGCCGGCTCGATGAGCTTCGAGGCGACGAGCCCGCCCGTGCAGGACTCCGCGAGCCCGATGGTCCAACCGTGCTCGATCAGCTGGCGGCGGACGACCTCGTCGACCCCCGCGCCATCGTCGGAGTAGAGCCGCGCCCCGTATCGCTCACGGATCGCGGCATCGAGCTCGTCGTAGACGGGTGCGTCGCCGGGCTCGTACCGCGTGACGATCTCGATCTCCCCGCTGCGCATGCAGGTCGTGATCTCGAGACGGTCGAGCGCGACCCCTCCCCCTTCGATCTCCTCGAGCGCAGCCGCGAGATCCGACTCCGGCAGCCCGATGAGCCGCAGCATCCGCTCCTCGAACGGCGCGGCCTGCGCGAGCAATCCGGCCAAGGGCTCCAGCCCGACCGCCGCACGCCACATCGGCTGCAGCTCGCGCGGCGGCCCGGGAAGCACGATCACGAGCGGCCCATCGCCACGGCCCTCCGCGGGCGGCACGAGCGACCCGGGCGCCGTTCCGACCGGCTCCAACGGCACCGCGCCGAGCGGCTGCATCGCCTGCTTGCGCGTCGTGGCCCGAAGCGACTCGACGTCGATATCCGGGTAGCGCTCGAGGATCTTCTGCACGATCGCCCAGACCCGCGACTCCAGCTCGGGGTCGAGCGTCAGGGTGCGCCCCGCGTACTCCGCGACGACCTCGATGGTGAGATCGTCCGCCGTCGGCCCCAATCCGCCGGTCGTCGCGACGAGATCGACACCCCAGTCGCTGGCCTGCGCGAGCGCCTTCAGGAGATCGTCTCGTCGATCGCCGACCTGGATGATCCCGGCCGTCTCGACCCCGTATGCCGCGAACTGCTGCGACACCCACGGACCGTTCTTGTCGGTCACGCGGCCCGCGAGCACCTCACTGCCGGTGACGACGATCGCGCCCCGCAGACGCCTTGTGCCTTGCGCTCCTTCGGCCATGCCGCGGAGCCTAGTGAGCCGCTCGGCGCGGTCAGGCGCGGCAGGCGGTCGCCGCGGCGCTCGCCTTCTTCACGCCCGCATCGGTGACGGTCACCGTGATCGGGCCAGTTCCGTTCGGCAGGACCGCCCGCTTGCCACCCACGGTGAGCTTGATCGCCCGCGTATCGGCGGTCACGACGACCGACCGGCCCCGCACCGCTGCCGTCTTCTGCCCGGCGCGCAGCTCGGTCGCCGGGACCGCGATCCGCTTGCCGGCGCGCACGCAGACCGTCACGCCGCCGGTCGTCGCCGCCACGACCACGCTGACGTTCTTGCGCGCCGACGTCCCGGGCGTCCGGCCGGGATCGTCGGCCACGGCGTCGCCGTCGACCGCATCCGGGGCCGGCGTCGCCTGCGCCGCCCTCGCGCCATCGCCCGAGTCGCGTCCGACGAGGTAGTACCCGCCGCCGCCCACGATCGCGATGAGCAGCACGGCCGCCGCGATGAGTCGGCCGAGGCCCGCGCTCGCCTGCTGCTGGCGGCGGTTCATGCGCCCGCCGGTGTGCTTGGAGATCTGGCCGATGTCGCCCTCGGCCTGGAACGGCTCGTGGGTGTTCTTGTAGTCGGTGACGAGCTGGCGCCCGTCGATGCCGAGCATGTCGCCGTAGGTCTTGAGGAACGACTTCACGTACGTGGGGCCGGGCAGCAGCTCCCACTCCTCGGTCTCGAGCGCACGCAGGTATTTGGCGCGGATCTTCGTCTGCGCCTCCATCTGGGCGATCTCGATGCGGGCCCTGGTCCTGGCCTCGCGCAGCTGTGCTCCGATCTCGGCCATGAGGGGGAGGCTAACGATCCTCGGAGGAATCGGAGAAGGCGTCCATCGGGTCCTCCTCCGGAATGCCGTCGCGCACGCCGCCACCGGCTACCGGAGTGAGGTCCCCGCCCAGGCTGTCGTCGTCGGCGAGCGCGGCGTCGATCGGGAGATCGACCGAGACCGACTCCTCCGGGAAGAGGGTCTGGCTGCCGTTCTTGACGCGCACCTGGGCCACGATCCGCTCGACCTCGCTCGGGCCGATCAGCACCTGGCGGGCCTTGGAGCCCTCGTAGCCGGAGATCACGCCGCGACGCTCGAGCATGTCGACGAGACGACCCGCGCGGGTGTAGCCCACGCGCAGGCGCCGCTGCATCATCGAGGTCGACGCGGTGCCCATCTCGACGACGAGCCGGATCGCCTCCTCGAGCATCGGATCCTCGTCGGGATCGAGGCCGTCGCCCTTCTGCTCGTCGACCGGCACCTCGACGACCTCCTCGAGGAGGTCCGCATTGAAGTCGGGCTCGCCCTGCTTGCGCCAGTAGCCGGTGATCTGCTCGATCTGGGCCTCGTCGATGTAGGCACCCTGGATCCGCTGGAGCTTGGCGCTGCCGACGGCCGAGAAGAGCATGTCGCCCTGACCGAGCAGCGACTCGGCGCCGTTCTGGTCGAGGATCACTCGGGAGTCGGTCTGCGACGACACCGCGAACGCGATACGGCTCGGCACGTTGGCCTTGATCATGCCC
>JAURVW010000830.1 GCA_030655275.1 Solirubrobacteraceae bacterium | reverse complement strand
CCTCCGGCCTTCAGCGTCGGGCCGTCCTGCGCGTCCTGCGTACGGTCGTCGCCGCCGCGAGCAAGAACAAGCGCGTGCCCAAGGCGCTGCGCCAGAACCTCAAGAGCGCCCTGCCGCAGATCGACCGGGCGGAGCGGACGGCGAAGCGCGCGTCGCGCAAGCGCGGCGCCAAGAGGGCCCGTAAGCAGCTCCAGCACGGCCTCACGAGTGGCGCGAAGCAGGGCAGCAAGAAGCTCGCGAAGCGTTCGGCTCAGACCGCGGCGCCCGTCATCACCGCCAAGGCGGCCAAGAAGGCGAGCAAGGCGGCCGCCAAGCGCGCGAAGAAGGCCGTCGCCCACTGAGTTCCCGGGGGGCGCGCCACGCGGCCGTCCCCCAGACGACCGATCGACCGGCGCTGCCCGTCGATCGGTCCGACCGCGCCCTGCCTTGGCCGTGCTCCGTCATGGGTCGTTCACTCGCAGAGGAGTTGTCTTGCAATCCAGAGATGGAGCCGGGCAGCTCGTCCGGTACGACGACGACACGAACGAGGGCACGAACGATGCCGGTGGGGAAGACGCAACTGAAGGCGGTCCGCGAGGCCCTGCAGGGGCGCGAGGGCACGGCCAGCCCGTCGAAGAAGACGGCCAAGTTGCTGGTCGCCGTGCGGCGGGAGTCGCAACGATGATCGGGCACCAGACGACCCTCGCCGCCCTGTCCGACATCGCGATGAGCACGGCGGCCATGGACGGCGCCATCGCCGAGATCCGTGGCACGGACCTCCACATCACGCACGGGCTGCGCTTGCGTATCCCGCGGCGCGTGATCGACGCCAGGGAGTCTCCGCAGCTCTGCGAGGCCTTGGCGAGCGGAACGCCCGACTGGCTCGACCCGGGCGCGATCAGCGGGCTCTACCTGCCACGGGGCAGCGAGGTGCTCTGCATCCCGTTCCCGCCCGGCAACGTGCGCCACGCCGCCTTCTTCCTCTACGAGGAGCGACTCGAGCTGTCGTGGGCCGATCGTCACTTCTTCCAGCGCGTGCTCAGCAGCGCCGACGAGGCGCCCAGCCTGCCGCTCGCAGCCTGAGGCCGGCCGGCACGCGGACGGCCAAACTGCCGGGCCGCGGAGCGGACTGCCCGAGCGCGAAGCCGGCTGTCGCGCGCAAAGCCGGCCGTCCGACTGCGAAGCCAGTTTGCGGAGGCCCGAGGAGGCCTGGGCGGGCGCTCGACTGCGCGGAGTGAGCGGCGCGAAACGCCCTCTCCACATCGAAAGTATCGCGCAGTTGGGGGCTTGTTTCAAGTCCCTGGCGTGCCCCATACTGCCTCGCCGCAGCCGAACGAAGGGGCAGGATCGATGCGCGCGAACGACCAGCTGGTGCTGGATTTCAACGAGATCGACGAGACGCAGCTGGCGCTCGTCGGAGGCAAGGGGGCGAGCCTCGCCCGGCTCTCCCGGCTGGGTGGCGTGGCGGTGCCTCCGGGCTTCGTCGTCTCGACCGAGGCGTTTCGCGAGGCCGTCGGTGCCGACCCGCGGCTCGCCCGCCTGCTGGATGAGCTCGCGGGCCTGGGGCCGCAGGAGCGAGGGGCGATCGCCGAGCGCAGTGCCGCGCTTCGCCAGCTCGTGCGGCAGACAGCCATTCCAGCGTCCGTGGTCGAGGCCGTGACCGAGGCCTTGGCCCGCCTCGGATCCGCGCCGGTCGCGGTGCGGTCCAGCGCGACCGCCGAGGACTCCGCGGCAACATCGTTCGCGGGGCAGCACGACTCCCACCTGAACGTGACCGGCGCCGAAGCGGTCCTCGAGCACATGCGCCTCTGCTGGGCCTCGGTGTTCACGGAGGCGGCCGTGACCTACCGGCTGCGCAACGGGCTCGAGCTGCGTGCGGTCGACATGGCGGTCGTGGTGCAGGAGATGGTCGCGGCCGACGCGGCCGGCGTCCTCTTCACGGCCGACCCCGTCACGGGGAACCGCACGGTCGTGTCGATCGAGGCGGTCGCCGGGCTCGGCGAGGCCCTCGTGGCCGGGCAGGTGACCCCCGAATCCTTCACGGTGCGCGCCGGCGTCGTCGAGCGTGCGGGAGCGGACGGCCCCGTCCTCTCGGACGACCAGGCCGTCACCCTCGCCGCGCTCGGCCGGAGCATCGAGGCCTCGTTCGGCGAGCCGCAGGACATCGAGTGGTGCCTCGCCGGCGACGCCTTCGCGATCGTGCAGGCCCGGCCGATCACCACGCTCTACCCCGTCCCCGAGGCCGGCGACGACGCCCGTCACGTGTACGTCTCCGTGGCGCACCAGCAGATGATGACCGACCCGATGAAGCCGCTCGGGTTGTCGGTCTTCCAGCTGACCGCGGTGCCGCGCATGTACGAGGCGGGAAGCCGACTGTTCGTTGACGTCGCCGACCGGCTGGCGTCGCCGTCGATGCGCGACGCGGTGGTCAGGGCCCTTGGGCAGTCCGATCCGCGGATCGGCAACGCGCTCCAGTCGATCCTCGACCGCGGGTTCATCCCGACGATCGAGGAGGTGGCCGTTGGTGCCCCGGCTGGGCACCCCGCGGCCGGCGGCGGGCCCGAGCCCGAGCCGCTGCCGACCGATCCGGCGATCGTCGAGGAGCTCGTCGCGAGGACGTCGGCCTCGATCGCGAAGCTGGAGCGCGACATCGTCGGCGTCTCGGGGCCCGCGCTCTTCGACTTCATCCTGGCCGACATCCAGACCATGAAGCGCGCGACGTTCGACCCCCGCAACCTCCAGGCGATCATGGCCGGGATGGAGGCCACGTGGTGGCTGAACGAGCACCTGGAGACCTGGCTTGGCGAGGTCAACGCCGCCGACACCCTCGTGCAGTCCGTGCCCGGGAACGTGACCTCCGAGATGGGTCTGGCCCTGCTCGACGTCGCCGACGCCGTGCGGCCGCACCCCGAGGTCGTCGCCTTCCTCGGCGAGGTCGACGGTGACGACTTCCTCGGCGACCTGCGGCGGCTCCCCGGCGGCGAGGAGGCCCACGCCGCGATCACCGCCTACCTCGACGCGTACGGCATGCGGTGCGTCGGCGAGATCGACATCACGCGGCCCCGCTGGAGTGAGCAGCCCTCGGCGCTGGTCCCGTCGATCCTCGGCAACGTGCGCAACTTCGAGCCGGGCGAGGGGCCGCGGCGTTTCGAGCAGGGCCGCCTCGAGGCGGAGGCGATGGCGCGCGACGTGGTCGAGCGACTCCGAGCGCTGCCGGACGACGGCGAGACGAAGGCCGAGGAGGCCCGGGAGCAGATCGACCGGCTTCGCACGTTCAGCGGCTACCGGGAGTTCCCGAAGCTCGGGATCGTGAGTCGCTATGCGATCTGGAAGCGGGCGCTGATGCAAGAGGTCGACGAGCTCGTCGGGCGGGGCGTGATCCGGTCGACCGAGGATGCACTCTTCCTCCGCTTCGAGGAGCTCTCGGGTGCCGTGCGTGGCGAGCCCGTCGACCTCGAGCTGATCGACGCGCGCACCGAGGCCTTTCGCGTCCACGGAGCGCTCTCCCCGCCCCGGGTGCTCACCTCCGAAGGCGAGACGATCGCCGGGGAGCACGTCGGACGCGGCGAGCTCCCCGAGGGCGCGCTCGTCGGGCTGCCCGTGTCGCGCGGGACGGTCGAGGGTCGCGCCCGCGTGGTCTTGGATCTCGCGGACGCCGTCCTGGAGCCGGGCGACATCCTCGTCACGGCCTTCACCGACCCGAGCTGGACGCCCGTCTTCGTGACCGTGGCCGGGCTCGTCACCGAGGTCGGCGGGCTCATGACCCACGGCGCCGTCGTCGCCCGCGAGTACGGACTCCCGGCCGTCGTCGGCGTCGAGGGCGCCACCCAGTGCATCGCCGACGGCCAGCGGATTCGCGTCCACGGGACGGACGGGTTCGTCGAGGTGTTGGGCTGAGAGCAAGGTTGAGGTTGGGGTTGCGGCCCGTCGCCGTCGCCGCTCTCGTCGCCGCGGGCTGACAGGCGGCGACCTGGCCGGTTGGCCGCCCCTGCCCGCCGGTTGGCCACCCGTGCCCGACCCCCGTAACGCGACGTTCATGCGCCAGATCCTTGTGTGAATGGCACGGCTCGCGGCCGCCCGTCGCGCGCCACGCCTTCGACCCGGGAGACCATCATGGCCAGCACCGCCGCCCACACCACCCCCGCCCCCGCCTTTCGCGCGAGCGAGGAACTCGCTGATCACCTGCAGCGCGTCCACGTCGAGCTGATCGACCTGCATCTGCAGGGCAAGCAGGCCCACTGGAACGTCGTCGGTCGCAACTTCCGCGACCTGCACCTGCAGCTCGACGAGATCATCGACGTCGCACGCGTCTTCTCCGACGACCTCGCCGAGCGCATGCGCGCGCTCTACATCACGCCGGACGGCCGACCCGGAACGGTCGCCGAGCAGTCGTCGCTGCCGGAGTTCCCGTCGGGTGAGGTCGACACGGCCGAGACCGTCGACCTGATCACGGAGCGCCTCTACGGCGTGAGCCGCACCATCCGCGAGGTGCACGACGACGTCGACGAGGCCGATCCGACCACCGCCGATCTCTTCCACGGCTTCCTCGAGAAGCTCGAGCAGTTCGCGTGGATGGTCAGCGCCGAGAACCGCGTCGCCGAGCGCTCCGAGCCGCGCCCGATCCACGAGTAGCGGCCCGGCGGCCAGTGGCCGCCGACCAACGAGGCCGGTCGGCAGCTGCCGCCCGCCCCCAAACGTTCTGGACGGACCGCGGTCCGTGGGCCTCAGCGCCTACGGGTCGCGGTCCGTTCGTCGTTCTGGTGATCTCGCACCCGATGCACCCCTTACCGGGTGCGGATTTCCGCTACCGGGCAGCGGAAACTCGCACCTACTTTCCGGAGCTGACATAACGACGACCCTGCTGGGCCCGCCGGCTCCGCAGCCAGGCCATCGATCCATCCGGCTCACCTCGGCCCGCCGGCTCCGCAGCCAGGCCATCGACCCATTCGGCTCGTTCCGCCGGCTCCGCAGCCAGGCCATCGACTCACTCGGCTCGTTCCGTCGCGCGTGCCATCGGCGCAGAAGAACCACCCACGGACCAACCCACGATGTGACCGCCGCATGGCCGGACTGCATGGGCGCGCCCGGTCCGTGGCGCGCGTCCGCTCGTGACCGCACCGCGCAAGCGAGCGTTAAGGCGCCGTTTCCTACGGTTGCGGCATGTCTACAGAACGCTCGCTCCCGTCCCGCCCGACCCGCACCCGGGCCATCGCGCTCGGCGCGGCACTCGCGTTTACGGCCGGCGCGGCCGTCCCCGCCGTCGCCGACGCGAAGACCTACCGCGGCGAGGCCGCCGACCCGGCCGGCGATGGTCCCGTCCCCGGTCGCGACATCACCAACGTGAAGTTCCGGTACACGTCGGCCGGCAGCATCCTCTTCGTGATCACGACCGCCGGTCCGATCGATCCGGCCACCGCCGATGCAGGCGTCGGCCTCAGCCTCGGCACCACCTGCAAGAAGCTCGTGGTGCTCGGCAACGGCCTGTTCTCCGCACCCGACCCGGTGGCGTTCGCGACCGTCAAGGGCGCCAAGGGCAAGCTCGGCAAGCCGCGCGAGGGCGCGGGCGAGATCACCAACAACGTCTACACGCTCAAGGTGAAGCACTCCGCCTTCAAGGGCATCACGCCGGGTTGCTTCGCGGTCGCCCTCGTCGACCCCGCCGCGCCGGAAGATCAGGTCCCGACGCCGTTCGACCAGACCGGCGAGATCAAGATCAAGAAGTAGTCGCAGGCGAGCGCCCTCGGCCGTCGGCTCAGCCGGGCGGCGCCGCCATCAGTTCCACGCGGTGTCCGGCGGGGCACCGCGTGAATATGCGCCGCGAACCCCAGTAACGCTCACGCTCGAGGAATTCGTAGCCGGCATCCTGGATGCGGGCGACGGTCTCGTCGATGTTGCCGTCGACGATCGCGACGTGGCCGCCGTGCGGGATGGTCGGCGGGTCGACGCGCTGCAGGTGCACCTGGACGCCGTTGCGTTCCATCCAGGTGCTGTGATCGTGGATGCCGGGGAGGACCGGCACCTCGCGCCAGCCGAGCACGATCCAGAAGGCGACACAGTCCTGGACCTGATCCTCGGACACCTCGAGACTCACGTGCTGGATCATCGGACGGCTCCTGGGACGGGGATGGGCGCGGGGGAGGGGACCTGCATCACCGGGTGATGTCCGGGTCGCGGGTGAGGACGTCGAGGGTCGGGATCTCGGAGCTGGCCGACGCAGCGGGCGGGCCGGGCAGCGGGAGGTCGTCGAGTTCGGGCAGCGGGATGGCCGCGCGGTCCCAGGCGGCGAGGTTCTCGGCGTGCTGCTCGCGGGTCTTCGCGCGCGCGCCGCGCGTGGGCGGTTCGCCGCCACCGAGGTAGTCGCGGTCCTCGTCGAGCACGGCGAGCGCTTCGTCGCTGCCGATCGCGCCACCGTGGCCGACGACCACCCAGCGGGCCTCGGGCACGAGATGCGCGAGGCGGTCGAGGGCGTGACGGTAGGCCTCGCGGGAGCCGTGCTCGTCCCAGCTCGGCAGCTCGAGCGGCGAGAGGTAGTCGCCCACGACCAGCGTGCGCGCCCACGGCAGCCAGAGGATGAGCCCGTCACCGGTGTGGCCGGAGCCGTCGTGCACGTCGACCTGCTGCTCTCCGAGGTCGAGCCGGCCGGGCACCGGCAGCGGCTGGAGCTCGCCGAGGGCCAGTGGGAGGGGCCGCTCGACGTACCAGTCCTGGTCGAACTCCCGGAGGCGTCGCTGCGGTTCGCC
>JAURVW010001148.1 GCA_030655275.1 Solirubrobacteraceae bacterium | reverse complement strand
CCGGCCGTCGCGCCGATCACGAGCGTGAGCGCGGCGATCAGCCCGAACCCGATCGCGGGGTCGTCGAGGGTGGCCCCGACGACGAGGGCGGCCGCAAAGCCGCCGAGGTTGCCCGACAGCCACAGCAGCGCCGACGCCGACCCCGAGCCGACCCCCGCGGTGCGCTCGTCTGCTGTCGCGTCGGCACGCTGCTCGGCCAGTTCGAGCATCACGGGCAGCGCGGGGAGCAGCGCCGCACCGATCACGGCCAGCGCGACGGCGGTGACCGCGACCGAGGGCCCGGCGGCGAGCACGACACCCGCGATCGTCGCGATCGGCAGCGCGACGAACAGCATCCGGGCCTCCTTCCGCCGCCGAGCCGCGAGCGCCGGAAGGAACGCGGTGCCGACGAAGCCGGCGAGCACGAGCACGAGCAGCAGCACCCCGCTCGTGTCCTCGTCGATCCCGCGCGGCTCGAGCAGGGCCTGCAGCCAGGTGAGCAGGGCGACGAACGCGCCGAAGCCACCGGCCGCGAGCGTGAGCAGGGTGCGCTGGACCGGGTCGGCGAGGAGCGTCCGCAGCGCTGCCAGGCCGGGGGCGAGGTCGGCGTTCGTCGCCATCGCCCGCTGGCCGAGGCGGTGCAGCGCGCCCACGAGGACGACCACGCCGAGGACCGACATCGCCGCCTGGGCGCCGAGCAGGGCCGGAAGGTGGTCGGCGCCGAACGCCGTCGGCATCGCGATCCCGACGAGCAGGCCGGCGAAGACGCCCGCCGAACCGACGGCGATGCCGATCGCGCGCCGCGAGGCCGGCAGCAGCGACGAGGCGATCACGGCCACGCCGCCGAGCAGGATCGGCTGCGCGAGCGACACGAGCACCTGGCCGCCGAGCGCGCCCGCGAACCCCTCCCACGCAAACCTCAGCACCGCGCCGGCGACGACCAGCCCGGCGCCGATCGCCATCGTGCGGCGCGGCCAGCGGTCGAGGGCGAGCCCGGCGGGGATCGCCAGCACCACGTAGAGCAGCGGAAAGACGGTGGTGAGCCAGCCGACCGCTCCGACCGACACGTCGTATCGCGCCGCGACATCGGTGGCGATCGGCGCATACGAGAGCCACAGCGCCTGGGTGAGCCCGGCGACGACGGCATGGGCCGCGATCGCGGTCCAGATCAGCCCCGGCGCGGGACCAGGCGAAGCGACGGGACGCTCGTGGGGGCGCGGCGCCCCGTCGGCTCCGGTCGTCTCACTTTGGCGCGTAGGAACTATGGGATCCACCTTCTTGGACGGGTGTTGCGGCCCTACGGCCGTCGCGCCGACGGCGGTCGAGCTTTTGGAGTGCGGCGCGGATGGGTGGTGGGCGGCAGCGTCGGCCGGGAGTGCACGGGCTCCGTGTACCGGCGGCTTTTGCTCCCCGTACGATGCCAGGAGTGTCGGAGGACCCAGCCATCCCCAGCTACCGCACGCATCGCGTGATGCAGGTGCTCCGCTCCGACCGTCCGGCCATCGCCGAGATGTTGGCGACCGCCTTTCGCGACGATCCGCTGTCGCGCTGGATCTACCGCGATCATCCGTCCCGGCTGCGGTGGGTCCGCGCCGATTTCCGGCTGCGCCTGGCCCAGCACGCCGCCGACGGCCTCACCTACATGACCGACGACGGCTCCGGCGCTGCCGTCTGGGCGGCGCCCGGCGCCTGGAAGGGGCACCCGACCGGCCAGCTGCGCACCCTCTCCGCGCTCGTCCGCGTGGCTCGTAACCACGAGCGGATCGGGGCGATCCAGCGCGAGCTCGACCGTCGCCATCCGGCCGCCTCGCACCTGTACCTGGCGCTGCTCGGGGTCGCGGAGGAGCGCCGCCACGAGGGCATCGGCGGCGCGCTGCTGGCCCCGACGCTGATGCTCGCCGACGAGCGCGCCCTGCCGTGTTACGTGGAGGCCGGCAGCCATGACGCCGCCGCCTTCTACGCCACGCTCGGCTTCGCGCTGCACGGCGAGGTCAAGCTGCCCGGGGCACCGACGGTCTACCTGATGTGGCGTGAGCCGCGGCGACCCGGCGACGACGCCGACGCACCGCCGGTCGACGGGCAGGGCGACCCCGCGTGATCATCGCCAGCTTCCTCGACGACCTCAGCGGCTTCTTCTCGAATCTCGGTCACGTCAAGCTCGTGCCGCTGCTGGTCGGCATGGCGCTCTTCGTGGTGTACCTGTCGTTCCGCGCGCTGGCGTTCCGCAACATCCTGCAGGACGCCTACCCGCACGAGAACGTGCCGTACCCGAAGGTCTGGGGCGCGTACCTCGCCGCCTACGGGTTCAACAACGTGATCCCGGCACGCGGCGGCGACGTGCTCAAGGTCTATCTCACGAAGACCTCGATCCCGGGCAGCTCGTATCCGACGATCGGCGCGGCGCTGCTCGTGGAGGCGATCTTCGACCTGTGCGCGGGCGGCGTCGCGGTGCTCTTCGCGATCTCGATCGGCGTGTTCCCCGATCCGCCGTCATGGGTGTCGCTCGACTCGTTCGATCTGTCGTTCGTCGTCTCGGACGGGCGGCGCGCGCTCTTCCTGGTCACGGCGATCGTGATCGGCGTGCTCGTGCTGTTCGCGCTCGTCGCGCTCCGCGTGCGCCTGTTCTGGGCACGCGTCCGGCAGGGCTTCGCGGTGCTGCGCGACCGCCGCCGCTACATGAAGCGCGTGTGGGGCATCCAGGGCCTCGGCTGGCTGGTGCGCGGGTCCGCGTTCTTCTTCTTCCTCCAGGCCTTCGGTCTTCCGGCGACCGTCGAGAACGTCTTCCTCGTGCTGTCGGCGAACGCCGTCGCCGCCGTCTTCCCGTTCACGCCCGGTGGCGCGGGCGTCGTGCAGGCGTTGCTCGTCGTGCTGCTCAGCGGCCAGGCGACGAAGGATGCGATCGCCGCCTACGGCGTCGGACAGCAGGCCACGATCGCGGTCCTGTCGCTGGCGGTCGGGTTCGTCGCGCTCGCGTCGATCTTCCAGATCCGCTCCTTCAAGGAGGTGATCGCGCGAGGTCAGGAGGACCGCCGTGCCGAGAAGGAGGCCGAGCGCGCGAAGAAGGCCGGCGAGGACGTCGCCGCCTTTGCCGCCTCGGACGAGCGCGGCCCCGGCTTCGGTGGCGGAGCGGCCGAGACCGACACGGAGACGACCCGGCCGGGCCGTCGGCGCCGGTCGGCGGAGGCGGAGCCAGCCGGGCCGTCGGCGGTGGATTCCTGGCTCGACGAGGTCGACGCCACGATCGTGAGGCCCGGTCCGCCGCCACCGGTCGAACCGGATGGCTGGCTCGACGAGGAGCTGGCCCCGGACCGCGCTCGGGAACAGCGCCGCGAGGACCGGGCCCGCTGGCGGCGTCGCCAGCGCCGCGACTAGAGGCGGCGTCGACGGTGCTGCGGGCGAGCCCGCAGCAGGGGCCTACTTGAGGCCCTGGCGTGCCTCACGCACGAGCGTCACCGACTCGGGGAACACCCGGGCGATCACCTGGCGGATCTGCTCCGCCTGCTGCTCCGCGGAGCCCTGCACGTTGATGCGGTTGACGGCCGCGACGGTCATCTGAACGGCGAGCTGGATGGCGTTGTCGGCCCAGGCCAGGTTCTGCTGCCCCTGAAGCGACTCGGCCATCTCGGCCATCTTCTTCTGGAACTCGTCTGGGTCGCCGAACAGGTTGAAACCTTCCATGTCCCTGACTGTAGCCCGCGATGGGCCACATGGCGCCAGCGCGCCGTCAGAACGGCCGGATGCACGGTGCGCACCGGTGCGTCGGGGTCGACCACCGACCCCGACGACGTTCGTGCGAACCGGTGTGCGGGCTAATGCCCGGGACGGATCTCGCGGTGCATCCGGTGCAGGTCGGCCACGAAGAGCCGTGCGTCCAGCCCCCAGATGCGCGGCCGCGGCGTGCGCCGCGTCCGGGTTGTGACCTCGGCCTGGGCCAAGGCGATGTCGGCCGCGAGTCGGTTGGCCTCACTGGTCGCCGCGCGGCTCGCGTCGGCGGCGTCGCCGAGCACCCTGAGGTCGTTGAAGGCGTGTTCTACGAGGCCTGGCACGCCTGCAGCGTCCTGCTGCGCGTGGAGTTTGGCCATCGACGATGAATGTGGCATGTGGTTCTCCCCCGAACCTGCGAGCCGTTATGAGCTTGCCACCAGGTGATCGGCAGAAGCCGGATTTCGCTGGTGAACCAATCCTTACCGCATCCGGTCAGAACGGGGCAGAGGTTGGACCCACATACAGGTT
>JAURVW010001141.1 GCA_030655275.1 Solirubrobacteraceae bacterium | reverse complement strand
TACCTGTGGACGAAGAACCTCTGGGTGTCCTTCGGCGCCCACGTCCTCAATGACTGGACGTTCTTCGGCCTGGCGATGCTGCTGGCTGCGCCTTGAGGCGGCGGGACGGCGTCAGAAGCGCCGGCTGTCGTCGCCCCACTGGCCCTGGTCGCAACTGCCGCGGAAGTGTTCGATGCCGTCGATCTGGATCCGCCCGCTGCGCCGGTCGATCTCGACCTGCGGGCTGTTGAGCCCGTTCATGCGGTACCGCCCGGTGATTCGATCGCGATCCACGCGCAGGTCGGTGAGCTCCCACCAGTGGTCGACGTCACCCGAATGGAGCGGCGCGACCAGCTTGCCGGTGAGGTGGATGCGGCCGCGCTGGCCGGAGATCTCGACCTGGACCTCCGAGTCGAAACCCTGGGTGCCGGAAGTGATCTCCTGCATCGGCTCGTAGCGGTGACGCCGCGGATCCCATCGATAGCCCGATCGCGATTCGACCGAGGGCTTGCTGCCCTCGCCGTAGCAGACGAGCGTCAGGAAGCGCCGGTCGCCGTCGCGGTTCTCGTCCTGCCGGCCGTCGGCGGCGCGGGCGGCGTCGCCCCGCTCGCCACAGTTCGCGCCGGGCACCGCATTGATCGCGCTGTAGCGCCCGTCCGAGGTCGCGACCTGCACGCATTGCCGTCGGTCCTGATTCCACCAGTACGACCACTTCTCGTCGCGCACGGTGTTGGTCTTGACGAAGCGGTAGCCGCGCGCCTCCATCTGCGTTTCGCCGGAGCTGCCGCGGGCGCCGACCAGGTCGCCCACATCGGCGGGAGCCTGCGCGCAGGCCGCGCCGTGCCACGCCCCCAGGCCGCCGAACAGGGTTGCACACAGGGCACGGTGGAAGGCTGTCGTCGTCATCGCAGGGTCCTCGCGGGTGGGTGTCAAGACGCCGGTTGACAATCTAGTGCAAATCGTCGATCGCACGCGCCGACTGCGGTTTTGTCGTGCACGACTAGGATCGCTCACCCGACCGAACCGAGACCCCACCATGACCCAGACGCTCAAGATCGCCGTGATTCCCGGAGACGGAATCGGCAAGGAAGTGATGCCCGAAGGCCTGCGCG
>JAURVW010001134.1 GCA_030655275.1 Solirubrobacteraceae bacterium | reverse complement strand
CGTCGAAGTCGTAGATGCGCAGGTCGAGGTCGCAGGCGAGGTCGTAGAAGGTCGAGGAGGTCTCGCCGTAGCCGGCGGCGGCGCTGCCGTGTTCGACCATCAGCCAGGGGCGGTGCTCGGCGATGGTGCGGCGTGCGCCTTCGAGGACGAGGAGTTCGGCACCTTCGACGTCGACCCGGATGAGCCGGGGCCGGAGGCCGTGGCGCTGCACGAGGGTGTCGAGCGAGATCGCTTCGACCTTGAGCCGCTGGAAGCGTGGGGCCTCGGGGTAGTCGCGTTCGCGGAGGCCGGAGTAGCCGGTGTTGTTGAGGACGTGGAGGAAGTCCATCTCGACGGGCTCGTGGGCGTCGGTGACGGCGTATTCCTCGACGATCACGTTGCTCGGCATCGTGTCGCGGAGCGTGGTGGCGTGGCGCGGGAGCGGTTCGACGGCGAGGTGGCGGCCGCCGGGTGCGCATTCGACCATCTGTCGCATGAAGGTGCCTTCGTGCGCGCCGATGTCGATGGCGTCGTCCTCGTGGCCCAGGGCGGCGCAGACCGCGACCGACATGCCCTTGTGATCAGCACGTGCGCGGCGCTGGATCTCCGTGGTGCGCGCCGCGGAGAGACCGACGCGGGTCGCCTTGGCGAGCGTGGCAATGCTGGGGGACATAGTGCCGAACGTAACGCTTCCCCGGGGCCTCCGCGCGAGCTAGATGTCCAGGGGTGTCGTCCCTCGACGGGGATAACGCTGGGATCGGCCGAAAGGGCCTGCATAGGGCCGAAAACGCTGCCCGCTTAGGGGGTGTTTCGACGTGCGTCGGCGTGCGCTGGGGACTCTTCGGGGGTGTTTCGACGTGCGTCAGGGTGCGCTGGGGAGCGTCGGCACGGCCGGCGGGGATCGCTTCGAGGCGCGCGACGCTCGTTCCCCGGCACCCAGGTGCTGGGCTGTTTTGTTGGTCTGGGCATCCAGCGGGCGCGCAGGGGTCTTCTCCGAGAACCCCTGTCCTACAGAGGAGGACGGTGTATGACACCCCGTTCCGTGCCCGCTCGACCTCTGCCGGCCGCCGGTCTGATGTCTCTCCATCGGGCCGTGTGATTTGCAGCTTCCTGCGGCTGCGGAAACGGCAGTTTCGGCCCGAATCGCAGCCTCCCGCGGCTGCGGTTTCTGTGGGAGCGGCCAGGGCCGGGCTCGCCGGTTCGCGGGTCCGCGACAAAACCGCTGGACGACTCAAGCAAACGACCCCTCCAGAAACCGCAGCCGCCCACGGCTGCGAAATCGCCAGAATCGGCCGATTGCGCAGCCGCCAGGGGCTGCATTTCACACGGCTCGAAAGAGAGACACCACGACGCGCGTGCGAGTTCGTCGGGCCCGGCCCAACGATGGCTTGATGAAACTGCGCCGGTCCGGCCAGTCCGACCAGCCCGCTCAGCACCGCAAGGGTTCGGCACCTGGGTGCCGGAAACGAGCGTCAAGCGAACCGGAGCGATCCGCGCTCACCGTGCCGACGCACTTAGGCCCAGCCAGCCCGTAGCCGGGCTCAGCCGCGAAGCGTTCAGCCGAGCCGCACCGTCATCGCCCGCGCCAGCGGCTCCCCGAGCAGATGCTCGGCCCCGCCGGCCACGATGCGCAGCGGCCCACCGAACGGCTCGCGCCCCACGACCTCGAGCGCAGCCCCCGGCAGGATCCCGCGGTCGGCGAGATAGCGAAGCATCGCGGGATCCCGATCAGACACCTGCAGCAACTCGGCGGAAGCACCCTCGGGCACCTCGGCCAGTGAGATCGCCCCATGCTCGGCTGGCAGCTCCAGCGCTGCCGTCGGAATCGGATCACCGTGCGGATCGTGGGTCGGATCACCCAGATGGGCCGCGATCGCGGCCTCCACGCGCGGTGAGACGTGATGCTCCAGGCGCTCCGCCTCGATGTGGACCACATCCCACGGCAACTGCAACGCCTCCGCGAGGAACAACTCCAGCAGGCGGTGGCGACGAATCACCGCAAGGGCCACGCGCTCACCATCGTCGGTCAGGCGAACCCCGTGGTACGGCTCGCGCACCACCAGGCCCGACCCCTCCAGGCGCGCGAGCATCGTCGACACCGACGCTGGGCGAACCTCGAGGCGGTCGGCCAGGTCGGTCGTGCGCACCGCCGACCCGCTGGCCTGCAGCGTGAAGATCGCCTTCGCGTAGTTCTCGACGGCCGTCGAATGCTCGGAGGAATCCACACCGAGTACCGGCAGATTTTCGGGCGGATCGGCGAAGTCGGACACGGGCGAGAGACTTTGGCGGCAGGAACGGCGGAGTGGCAAACGTCGTGAGCGTCGACAAGCGCGCAGCTGCAGTAGAGCAGGACGGAGCCCTTCGGTGATGAAGGCCGAGGACGAAAGGCCAGAGGCGGCTGCCGTGCTGATACCAGCTGGAGAACGCGAAAGGGCAGCCAGAGGCGCCATCGGAGCCGCATTCGTTGATGACGCCTGCTCACCTAACGCTGTTGCGCCGGGCTGAGCACGAGACCTAAGTGTTCGCCACGATGCCCCCGAGACGGCCTATGGCACGATCGAAACGGTGCGAAAACGCCCGCATTCGCCGAAGTTTCCGCGGTTGCCGCCTCACTTCGAACACCTAACGGCGTGACTGCGGGCCCAGATCCGGTCGTGTGGGCATGGACACACCGGCCTTAAGCTTGTCCCCCAATTCATGGTCAGACGAGCACGAGTCTGCGACCCTGCTCGTTCTGAGTCCTTTCATGGTGTCCAAGTTGAAACATTCACGCGCAGTCGTCGCGGCCCTTTCCATCCTCGTCAGCTCTGCAGCTGGCGCAGGGTCTGCGTCGGCCGCCGAGAGCTTCAAGCTTGACATCCGAGACGCTCGGAACATGCCCAGCGCGACCTCGGCGCCCGTAACCAGTTCCCCCCTCGCAGCCGGGGCGAGTTATGTCGTCACCGTCTCAGGGACCGCCAGCATCTGGCCAATCACCGGCGGCAGCATCTGTGGAGCTCCCGAAGCAACCATCGTCGAGCCTTCGCCCGGAGCTGCCTCGTCTCAAGCTACGTTCGATGCTGAAACAGTCTTTGGCGCAAACATGGGTGCGGTCATGACGTTTTCAGGTAGCCGCGCGTGCTCAGGCTTCTCGCTGCCCAACAGCAACATTTCGCGCGGCTCAGGATTTCAGATTCGCAACGGGGGCGGGTTCGCCAACCCGATCGCGTTCGGTGGCACCCGCACTACTCCGCGCGCTGATCACACCTACTCCTACGAACTCACCGGGACCGGCGCCCCGGCGGCATTCCGTTTCCTCGACTCGCCGACGAACGACAACTCGGGCATCTTCTCGATCGTCGTTCGCACGGCCACCGAGTGCGGGGCCGTCAATTGCCTGGGCAACCAGGCTCCTCAGGCTGACCAGCTCTCTGAGCCGGTCAGCCGTCCGTCGCCGGGCACGATTTCTGTGGTCAACCCGATCACTACCGACCGTCCCGGCACAACGTGCACCCTCGATAAGGTGCTGTCGGTCAGGCTTAACCCGATCACCAACCAGCGGCTCTCGCGCGTCGTCTACTACCTGAACGGCAAGAAGCTCCGAACCGTCTCGGGCCGGAAGAACTACATCCTGTCGACCAAGTCCATCCGCGCGCAGAAGTTCCGCAACCTGCCGTCCGGCGTGCTCAACCTGCGTGCGTCGGTGCAGCTCGCCTCCGGCCGCAAGTACCAGGTGCAGCGCGCGATCCAGCGTTGCCAGCCGCGCATCAAAGCGCGACCGATCGAGTAGGACTGAGTTGATGAGCGTCCCGGTCCGCCAGGACTGGGACGCTCATCGCGCCGTGAGGTGCCTGGAGCACCGTCCCTATTGGGATAAACGTGCAGTCTGGACCCGACGAACGTCCGCGTCGGGTCCATTCCCTATCCAGGCGTCTTCTCGCTGGCCCGATAGGTGACTCGACCCCACCAGGGCGCCCCTTCGCTCACGGCCGATCAACGAAACCTCATGCTCTCAGCTCCCTCCCGCACGCTCCGCCTCCTCTGCGCCACCGGCGCCCTCGCAGCTGCAACCGCCGCTGGCGGCCCGCTCTTGGCCCAGTCTGCCTCGGCCGCCACGTCGAAGAAGGCAAACCGCAGCGCCGCGAAGGCAGACCTCGTCGTGCGGGACCTGGGTGTCGGGTTCCTTGACGGCGCCGTCCGCATCGATGGCCGAGTCGTCAACGCTGGCTCCCTAGCTGCCGGTAAGAGCGCCGTCTCGGTTGCGGTCTCGACCGACGCCGTGCTGGACGCCTCCGACGAACTCCTGCAGGACGTCCTGGTCTCGAAGATCGGCGCTGGAGCCTCGCGGGCCTTCGGCGCAAGGGTCCCGCTTTCGGACCAGCTTCCGGCCGGGACGTACTACCTGCTCGTCTGCGCTGACGGCGGTCTCGCCGTTCGCGAGACCAGCGAGGCCAACAACTGCGCCTCGCAGCAGTTCGTCGCTGGCGCCGAAGACTGAGGCCCGTTCGGCCCTGCGCTATGCGGGGCCGCATCTGGCGGTAGGCCCGCAGGCCCAGGAGGGCGGCTCAGCGTCGCCGCTGAGCCAGCGAGGCGCGTCCGAGGACGGCGAGAAACGGAATTCCGTCGACCACGTAGCGACGGAAGAGCCGCTGGGGCTCCTGCGCCATGCGGTGGACCCACTCGAACCCGAGCTTCTGGACCCAGCGCGGTGCGCGACCGATCTCGCCGCTGACGAAGCTGAACGAGATGCCGCAGGAGACGAACCATGCCGCGGGCAGGTGCGTGCGGAGTTCTTGGATCAGACGGTCTTGTTTGGGGAATCCGAGGCCGACGAAGACGACGCTGGGCGCGGCCTCGACCATGGCGGCCACCATCGCGGCCATGGCAGCGTCGTCGTTCTCAAAACCGAAGGGCGGGCAGTGCGTGCCGACGATTCGTAGGCCCGGGAGCTGTTGGACCAGCCGCGCGCCAGCCGCGTCGGCCGTGCCCGGGTTCCCGCCGAGGAGGTAGACACCGGCGGAGCTCCGCGCCGCCTCAGCGCACAGCGTCGTGACGAGCGTGGAGCCGGCGACGCGTTCGGGCAGCGGTTTGCCGGCGAGCCGACTCGCCCAGAGGAGTGGCATTCCGTCGGCGACCATGAGATCGGCGTGCGACACCAGCGTGCGGATTTCGTCCGAGGCATGGATCTGTCGCAGAACGTCGAGGTTGACGGGGCAGAGCCAGCCGCCACGGGCCGCTGCGAGCTCCGAGGAGACCTCGTCGACCACCTGCGCCTCGGTCGCACGCCAGAGCGGTACGCCGAGCAGTTCGACGGTTTGACGACGGTCGAGGGGTGAAGAAGGGTGGGTCAACGGAGAAGCGGGCGTCGCGCGGGAGTGGAAGGATGACCCAGCCGAAATGCCGACGGGCACTCCCGGGGGCAAGAGCGGTCATGGATCGGGCCGTGGCGCTGATGGTTCACGCTAACCCCGTTAGGTTGTCCCTTCAACCAGCCGTAGGTCACACAGACGGGTGTTGGCGTCCGGCTGACGCAAAACCCCGGCCGTACATGGGAAGTCGGCGAGTCTGGAAAGGGTTTGTGTCCAGGAAGGGCAGGCCCAAGTCGGTATATTTCGCCGCGTCCGTCCGTCCTCCAGCGACAGCCCCACTTCTTGACGACACTCTTCCGCGCCACCGCCCCACTCCGCGTCTCATTCGCGGGAGGCGGTACGGACGTCCCTCCGTTCCCCGAACAGGAGGGTGGTCTCGTGCTCAGTGCCACCATCAATCGCTACGTGCACGGTTCGCTCGAGCCGCGCGAGGACGACATCGTCCGCGTGGAGAGCGGCGACCTGGGCATCTCCGTCGATTTCGCCGACGACAAGAGCCTCACCTTCGACGGTCGCCTCGACCTCTTCAAAGCCGCCATCCGAAAGCTCGGCCGCGGTGGGTACGACATCTTCCTGCGTTCCGAGGCCCCGCCCGGCTCGGGACTGGGCTCCTCCTCCGCGGTGATGGTCGCCCTGATCGGCCTCCTGAAGGACTACCACCGGCTCGCCCTCGACGACTACGAGATTGCCCACATGGCCTGGCAGCTCGAACGGGAGGAGCTCGGCATCCGCGGCGGACTCCAGGATCAGTACGCAGCGGCGTTCGGTGGTTTCAACTTCATCGAGATGGGCGCCGACCAGGTGGTCGTCAACCCCCTACGCATCAAGCCCGATGTCGTGCACGAGCTCGAGCACAACATGCTGCTCGCCTTCACCGGCCGCACGCGGTCGGGCGATCACATCATCGAGGACCAGTCTGCGCGTCTTGCCGAGCACGACTCGGAGGCCCTCGCGGGCCTGCGCATGCAGAAGGAACTCGCGGTCTCCATGAAGAACGCCCTCTTGAGCGGCAAGCTCAACGAGTTCGGCGCGCTCCTCGGCCACGCCTGGGAGTACAAGCAGAAGATGTCGCCGAAGATCTCCACTCCGTACATCGCCGAGGCCTACTCGGCGGCGATCGGCGCTGGTGCGCTCGGTGGCAAGGTCACCGGCGCGGGCGGCGGCGGCTTCATGCTCTTCTACTGCCCCTTCCGCAAGAAGCACCGTGTTGCCGCCGAGCTCGAGAAGCTCGGCATCAGCATCACGGAGTTCGGCTTCACGCATCACGGCCTTCGAACCTGGACTGCACATGGCTGACGCACAACTCATCCAGCAGCGCTTCATCGAGGCCTCGGAGGTCAAGCGCGCCTTGGCCAGCGAAGGCACGATCGCCGCAACGGAGCAGTTCGCGCTCTGGACGATCGAGGCGATCCGCGCCGGACGCAAGATCATCTTCATGGGAAACGGCGGCAGCGCCGCAGACAGCACCCACCTCGCCGCCGAATTCGTCGGCCGCTACACGTTCGATCGCGAGCCGATGCCGGCGCTCGCGTTGGCCGACAACCTCGCCTCCATCACCGCGATCGGCAACGACTACGACTACTCGCTGGTCTTCGCCCGTCAGCTCAAGGCGCTCGGCAACGAGGGCGACATCCTCGTCGGAATGACGACGAGCGGCAGCTCCCGAAATGTCGTCGAGGGCCTGAAGGTCGGGAACGAGCGCGGCTTGCGAACGATCTCGATCACCGGCCAAGGCGGCGGCGAGGCGGCAGATCTCGCCGATCTTGCGCTGCTCATGCCGGCCGATACCACTGCGCGGATCCAGGAGTGCACGATGACGGTGTGTCACACGGTCTGCGAGCTCGTCGAGAAGGCGATCTTCCCGCGATGAGCCGACCCCGGCTCGTTCTTCTCGACCGGGACGGCACCATCAACGTCAAAGCCCCCGAAGGCGAGTACGTCCTCTCGGTCGAGGACCTCGAGTTGCTCCCCGGCGCTGCCGAGGCCGTCGGCGAACTGACGGCGGCAAACTTGCCCGTGAGGGTGGTCACGAACCAGCGCTGCATCTCGCGGGGGCTCTTGGACGACGAGGGTCTCGGTGCGATCCATCGCGAGCTCGTTCGCTTGCTCGACGCGGCGGGAGGGCAAGTCGACGAGATCCTGGTCTGCCCGCACGGCCACGGCGAATGTGAATGCCGCAAGCCACTACCCGGCATGCTCCTCGCCGCCGCCGAGCACGCCGGGGTCTCGCCGGCCGACACCGTGATGATCGGCGACGCCGACTCCGACATCGAGGCCGGACGCGCGGCCGGCATGCGCACGATCCAGATCACGAGTGCCGCGGCCAGCGGAGCCGACGCCATCGCCCCGACCCTCTTGGACGCGGTGCGTCGCCACGTGCTCGGGGCATCGACATGAGCGCGCTGCGCGTCGCCTACATCACGGGCGCCTACCCGGCCGTCTCACACACCTTCATCGACCGGGAGATCCAGAGCCTGCGCGGTAGGGGCGTCCATGTCGAGACGATCACCCTGCGCAGCGTTCCACCGGAAGATCTCCTCACCGAACATGACCGCGAAGAGGCGGCGCGCACCTTCCGTGTGCTGCCGCCCTCGCCCGCACGACTCCTCGCCGCACATCTGCGCGCGTTCGCCACCTCGCCGCGGCGTTACCTCCAGACGCTACGTCTGGCGCAGCAGGTCGGTCGACCCGGCCTCAAGGGCGCGATCTGGAAGGCGTTCTATTTCGTCGAGGCCGTCTTGGTGGCCGACCACCTACGCCGCCGAGACGTTCCCCACATCCACGCGCACTTCGCGAACTCCGCTACTTGGGTAGCGATGCTCGCGGCCGAGGTATCGGGGCGCACGTGGAGCTTCACGATGCACGGTCCATCGGAGTTCGACGATGTCTCCCTCTACGGACTGGGGGAGAAGGCCCGCAGGGCCGCCTTCGTCGCCTGTATCGGCACCTACTGCCAGACCCAGATGATGCGTGTGCTCGACCCGGCCGACTGGGACAAACTGATCGTGGTCCGCTGCGGTGTCGATCTCGAGCAGTACGCGCCCGCGCCCTCGTCGCCGGCGCGCCCTGCGGGTGCGTCCGTGATTCTCTCGGTCGGACGCCTCAGTCCCGACAAGGGCCAGCGCAATCTGTTGCGCGCCGCCGCCAAGTTGCGCGACGGCGGCTGGCAAGGCACGCTGCGCCTCGTCGGAGACGGCCCCGATCGGCCCGCGCTCGAGGCCTTGGCCAGAGAACTCGGCATGGAGGACCAGCTCGAGCTGCCCGGCTCGCGCGGCCAGGACGTTCTGCCCGATCTCTACCGCGACGCCGACATCTTCGTGATGACGAGCCTCGCCGAGGGGATTCCCGTCGTGTTGATGGAGGCGATGGCCACCGGTCTGCCAGTCGTGACACCTGCGATCAACGGGATCGCTGAACTGGTCGAGCACGATCTGAGCGGCCTCACGACGCGCCCAGGGCGCGGACTCGAGACGGCCGATGCGCTGGCTCGCCTGGATGAAGATCCCGAGCTTCGCGGGCGGTTGGGCCGCCGAGCACGAGAGGCGGTCGCCGCCGAGTTCGCGCATCCGGCCGTCGTGGGTCCGTTGATCGCTGCGTTTACGGCCGCCACGACGGGAGAACAGAACGTCGCCGCCGTGGTCGGCGGGCGTTCCGCAGACCTCGAACTGGATCGCAGCTGAATGTCCAGAGTGCCACGCATCGCAGATCAAACAAGACAGCTCCTCTCGCGTCGGGACAGCCATCTCGTGTCACGGACGATCGCGATGGCGAACTATTCGGGAAGCTCACAAGACGGCAATCCGTACATGACGCAGCTCGTCGGCGCGATCGAGGCGCAAGGCGCCACCGTGATCCCCATCTCTGCTCGCGCCGGTGCCGTCTTGCAACTGTTGGCAAACGAGCCCGTACGCGCGATCCACCTTCACTGGCCCGAATACCTCGTGTCGAGCGATGCAAGCAACACTCGCGCACGGGTACGCCGGGTCAAATCGGTTCTGTCGTTGGCGCTGGCTCTGGTGCTGTGCCGGCTTGGCGGGGTGAAGGTG
>JAURVW010001126.1 GCA_030655275.1 Solirubrobacteraceae bacterium | reverse complement strand
TTACATAGATTAGCTTATGCATGGCTGCCTGTCTTTGGAATCGTATCTTGGTTATTTATAGAATTCTTAATCACAAAAGATCCATTGATATTTATGCATGATCCCGCAAGTGCACAAGGTTTAACAAGCCAATTCCCTCCTTACTTCAAAGATAATCTTTTGCTGACTTTGAGCCATTCGTATGCCCAAAGTTATTCCCTGCTTGGAATCGGTGTATATTTTATATTTCTGATGCTAATACCATTTATTATACAAAAAAAGGGTCAGCTAATGCCTTTCTCTTTATTTTTTGTTCCAATATTGTTTCAAATAATATTGATGTTCAAAGGAACCTCTCTGGGATGGCTAAGGCATTTTTATTTGATGATGCCTTTAGTTGTAATAGTAATCACCTATTCTTTAGAATCCATTTATTCAATTGCTACAGCATCTTTTAAAATAACTGCAAACCCCAAGCTGACTTATATAACAGGTATCCTTTTCGTTTTGTTTATACTGATAGCAGTTACAGGTCAAAACGGTCAAGGGATTACTCAAGGACTTAATCCGTGGATTATTACAGGATTTGACATATCCAATGAAAGAATCAGCCCTAATTTAAATGTTAAAGATGTTGATATAGTATGGGCTACAGATTTAAGTAATGAATATGGTGCTAAAAATAGAAGTCACTTTTTTAAATTCAAAAATTTAATAGGAAATGAAAAAGTTCTTGCCCCTCCCCTAAGAGATCCCTATAATAACAGGTATCTTTCTGTTTATGCAAAAATATCTCCTTCACAAATAATTGATTCATATGATTATCTTGAATTTTATAGTGTTATGGAGAGACCTTGGGATTATGTCACTTACGCCATTATCCCTCCAAAAACAAATGATAGTTGGGATTCAATATATAATAATTGGTATAAAAATAAGTTTTACGTTTTTAACTATCACTATAACGATTCTTGGAAATCAGAATTTTTGAGCTATTATGAATCAATATTTGCAGATGAGGGTTTTACACTATTCAAATTAAAAAAGGTGAGATAAAATGAAAGATTCTGATATACACCTTTCAGTAATCATCCCTACATACAACGAAAAGGATAACATGAGCATCCTTTTTAACCGTATCTCCAAATGCCTGCATCATCTGAACTACGAGATCATAGTAGTCGATGACAACTCCCCTGACGGCACAGCGCAGAAGGTTCAGGACCTTTCGAGAAAATATCCCGTAAAACTGGTTGCCAGGGAAAACGAAAAAGGTCTGGCTACTGCGGTTGTAGAGGGATTCATACACGCTGCCGGTGAGATATTTGTGATCATGGATGCGGATCTCCAGCATCCGCCGGAAAAGATAATGTTTTTAGTGGATGAAATACACAGGGGAGCGGATATTGCTATCGGGAGCAGGTA
>JAURVW010001124.1 GCA_030655275.1 Solirubrobacteraceae bacterium | reverse complement strand
CGTGGCGGCGGCGGTGCCGCACTTCTGGCTGGCGATCGTGCTCGTGCTGGTGTTCAGCACCACGCTCGGCTGGCTGCCGGCCGTGAGCGTGGCCGGGCCGGCCGGACTCGTGCTGCCGGTGGTGACGCTCGCGCTGCCGCTGGCGGGGTTCCTCGGGCAGGTGATGCGCGAGTCGGTGCTCACGGCGCTCAGCGCGCCGTTCGTGCTGTCGGCACGCGCCCGCGGCGAGAGCGAGAGCGGCGTGCGCTGGCGGCACGTGCTGCGACACGGCGCGCTGCCGGGCATCGCGCTGTCGGGCTGGGCGTTCGGCTGGCTCATCTCGGGGGCCGTGGTGGTGGAGACGATCTTCGCGCGGCCCGGGCTCGGCCGCACGCTGCTCGGTGCCGTGCAGCTGCGCGACGTGCCGCTCGTGGTGGGCGTGGTGCTCGTGGTGGCGCTCGGCTACGTGCTGATGACGGTGCTGACGGATGCCGCCACGCGCCTCGCCGACCCGCGACTGGCGGGGCCGCGCGCTGCCGCGCCGGGCGCCGCGGGCGCAGCCTCGCTCGACTCGTCGCGTGCCGCGGGAGCTCTGCCGTGAGCCTGCCGCCTGTCCCGACCACGTCCTCGCCCTCCCCGCGCCCGGGAGGGGGTGCGACTCGGCGCAGAACGCGACGAGTGGCATCCACTCGGCACGATTCGCGACGAGTCGTGGGTAGAGGCGCGGGCGGGGGCGGGGGCACGGGACGGGGTGCGTGGCGCGTGCTGGGGGTGGCGCAGTGGGTGGCGCTCGGGGTGCTCGGGGTGCTGCTCGTGGCCGCGGTGCTGCCGGGGGTGCTGGCGCCGGGCGATCCGCTCGCCATCGCGCCGGCGGAGGCCTTCCTGTCGCCGCGGTGGGGGCATCCGTTCGGCACCGACGAGTCGGGGCGCGACATCTACACCCGTGTGGTGCACGGGGCGGCGCCCTCGCTCGTGATCGGGGTGGCCGCGACCGCGATCGGCATCGCGCTGGCGCTCGTGCTCGGGCTCGCGGCGGCGCTCGGCGGACGGATCGTGGACTTCGGGGTGAGCCGCCTGGTCGAGGTGCTGTTCGCGTTCCCGGGACTGCTGCTCGCGCTGCTCGTGATCACCGTGTACGGGCCCGGGATCGTGACCTCGACGGTGGCCGTGGGCCTCGCGACCGCGCCCGGGTATGCGCGGATCATCCGCGCGCAGGCACGATCGGTGGCCGCCTCGCCGTACGTCGAGGCCGCGGTGGTGCTGGGGAGGTCGCGGGGGCGGATCCTGGCGGCGCACATCCTGCCGAACGCGGTGCTGCCGGTGTTCGTGCTGGTGACGCTCGGGGTGGGGCAGGCGATCGTGTGGGCGGCGGCGCTCAGCTACCTGGGACTCGGCGCGGAGCCGCCGGCCGCGGAGTGGGGGGCGATGCTGTTCGCGGGCAAGAACTATCTGGCGACGGCGTGGTGGATGACGTTCTTCCCGGGGCTCGCGATCGTGCTGAGCGCGGCCGCGACCACGGTGCTGGGGCGGGCGCTGCAGCGGCGGGGGCCGCGGTGAGCGGGGAGGGCCGCCAGGCGGGCGGCGACGGC
>JAURVW010001123.1 GCA_030655275.1 Solirubrobacteraceae bacterium | reverse complement strand
GCCGTCGCCGCCGTAGAGCTAGTCGGGGAGGCCGGGCACCGTGCTGTCGAGCCTGCCCCGCGCGCTCGCCGGCACGGGTGCGCTCAGCTCGAGGGCCACGAGGTGCAGCGGGTCGGCGTCGCGATCCCACGCTTCGGCCGTCGCGGTCTCGATCTGCTCGGCGTCGCCGCCGAGGCGCTCCATCACGGTAAAGCGGGCATCGCCGAGCCCCTCGTCGCGCAGCTCGGCGGCGAGCTCGCGCGCTCCCGATGCGCCGGGCACGTAGACGACGGCCCGACCGGCGCGGCGAAGCTCGCTGGCGACCGGCGTCTCGGGCTGGGCGACCCGGCTCACGAGCGGGGTGGCATGCTGCGGCCACCCGAGGCGCGCACAGGCGATCGAGAACGCCGACGGCGCCGGGATCACATGCAGCAGCGAGGGGCCGACCGTGCGGGCGAGGGTCGCGCCGATGCCGTGCAACATCGGATCGCCGGAGCCCAGGACGGCCCAGCGGCCGGCATCGTCGCCGGAGCGGATCGCCTCGGCGAGCGCCTCGACGCGCGGCCCCATCGGACTCGGCCAAGCCTCCTTCTTCCCGCCGACCGACGCGGGCAGGAGCGCGAGCTGGCGCTCGCTGCCGAGGATCACCGGCGCCGCAGCCAGCGCGTCGCGCGCGGGCTGGCCGAGCCCGCTCCAGCCGTCCTCACCGATCCCGACGACGGCGAGCTTGCCGGCCGGCCCGGCCGGCCCGTCCGGGATCGCCGCGGTCATGACGCCGCGCCCGGCCGTCCGAGCACCGCGAGGAGCGCGTCGACGAGGCGCACGTTCGCGGCGGCATCGCGCGCGGTGATGCGGAAGTGGTCGTCGGTCAGGCCGGGAAAGCTGCCGCAGGGCCGCACGGCGATCGCACGATCGCGGAGGCCGGTGAGGACGGCCGGGCCCTGCCCCTGTTCGACGCGCACGAGGAGATGGTTCGTCGCCGACGGCCAGATCGTCAGGCCCTGCATCGGGGTGAGCAGCGAGACGAGATGCTCGCGCTCGGCGCGCGCCTGCCGCGCACGCTCGTCGAGCTCGCCCGAGTGGTTGGCGAGGGCGATGAGTCCTGCGATCGCGAACGCATTGACGGACCACGGCGGCTGGACCTCCCGCAGCCGCGCTGCGAGGCGAGGTCCGGCCAGCGCGCAGCCGACGCGGACGCCGGGCACGCTCAGCGACTTCGTGAAGCTACGCACCACGATCAGGTCGTCGGCGCGCTCGAGGGCGAGTGAGGTCTCGTCGCCGTCGACGAGATCCATGAACGCTTCGTCGACCACGATCGTGCGGCCCGGGCGACGCAGCGCGAGGATCGTCTCGCGACCGGCGATGGTCCCGGCGGCCGCGGCCGGGTTGCCGACGAGCACCACGTCGGCATCGGCGGGCACGGCGGCCGGGTCGATGGCGAAGTCGCCGGCGGGATCGCGCATGACCCGGATGACCGGAACGCCCGCGGCGCGCATCGCGGCCTCGGCCTCCGTGAAGAGCGGGTGCAGGCACACGACGAGAGAAGGACGCAGGGCGGCCGGCAGGAGCCACAGGGCCTCGGCGGCGCCGTTCGTGACGACGATCTCGTCGGAGGGCCGACCCACGAACACGCGCGTGAGCGCATCCTGGGCGGGGGAGACGTCCGGGTAGCGCGTGAGTCCGTCGGTGAGCACGGGGGCCAGGGCGTCGGTCAGCCAGGCGGGCGGCCCGGCCGCGACGACGTTCACGGCGTGGTCGGCGTCGCCCTCGCGCACGAGCGTGTCGCCGTGGGTCCGCAGGGCGGCGAAGTCGGACGAACCGGAAGCTGCGCGGCTCCGGGGCGCATCGGCTCCGGCGGGCCTGACCGGGCGGCCGGCCCCGGCACCGAGGAGCCGCGGATGGGCGCGCCGCTCCCCGTCGTCGGGCACGGTGCCGAGTGCGGCGTTGGTGGCGCTGGCGACGACGCTCAGCGCCGGCCCGCTCTCGGGCCGGCTGAGCGGGACGGCAGCATCCGTGAGCGGGAGCGCCCGGCCCGCGACCACGACCACGGCGAGATCGGCGGCCTTCACGAGCCGCTGATTGAGCTCACCGACGAGATCCACCCAGGCCGCCGTGCCCGCGCCGAGCGGCACGACGCCGAGGCCGGTCTCCTCCGAGGCGACCACGAGCGAGCTTCCCGCCGACCGGGAGGCCTCGATCAGGGCGTCGAGGGCCGCGCCCGCGCGGGCCGAGGCGAGCTGCCAAGCGGACCTGGCCTTCTCGCGGTCGTCGGAGAAGGCGCCAGCGCGGTTC
>JAURVW010001120.1 GCA_030655275.1 Solirubrobacteraceae bacterium | reverse complement strand
TGATCGGCCACGACTTCGGCTCGCCGGTCGCCGCGTGCTGCGCGCTCGCGCGGCCCGACGTGTTCCGCTCGGTGGTGCTGCTGCGCGCGCCGTTCGCCGGCGTGCTGCCGCTCGCGCCGGTGCCGGAGGGGCCGGACCTGCACGCCGAGCTCGCGCGCCTGCCGCGTCCGCGCAAGCACTACCAGTGGTACTACGCGACCCGCGAAGCGGAAGCCGACATGCGCTTCGCGCCGCAGGGCCTGCACGCGTTCCTGCGCGCCTACTACCACCACAAGAGCGCCGACTGGCCCGGCAACCAGCCGTTCGCGCTGGCCGAACGCAGCGCCGCGGAACTCGCGAAGCTGCCCGACTACTACGTGATGGACCTCGGCAAGACCATGCCCGCGAGCGTCGCGCCGCAGATGCCGAGCGCCGCGCAAATCGCCGCCTGCCGCTGGCTGTCCGACGACGAACTCGCCGTCTACGCCGCCGAGTTCGCGCGCACCGGTTTCCAGGGCGGCCTGCAGTGGTACCGCTGCGCGACGAACGGCAGCAGCAACGCCGACCTGCAACTCTTCACCGGCCGCCGCATCGACGTGCCGTCCCTGTTCATCGCCGGCCGCCGGGACTGGGGCGCTTGGCAGTCACCCGGCGCGCTTGAGGCGATGCAGTCGAGCGCGTGCACGCGAATGCAGGGCTGCGACTGGGTCGACGGGGCGGGGCATTGGGTGCAGCAGGAGCAACCGGGCGAAGTCGCGCGCTTGCTGCTGCGGTTCCTGCAGCCGCGGTAGTCACTCAGCGCCGCGCGTTCACTTCGCCTTCGCCGCCGTCTGGATCAACTTCCAGCCGTTGCCGGCCGGATCGCGAAAACCCGCGTCGACGTTGCCGTAGCGATCGACCGGTTCCTGCGTGAACTCCACGCCCTTCGCACGCCATTGTTCGAAGGTCGCTCGGCAGTCGGACGTCGCCATGACGAGCGGCGGCATCGCGCCTTTCGCGACCCTCGCGCGCAGCGTCTGCGCCGTCGCCTCGTCGTGCGTCGGCGGTCCGGGCGTGAAGAGGCCGAGCTGGAACGCGGGTTGATCGGGGTGCTGCACGGTCAGCCAGCGGTAGGTGCCGTTGCGCACGTCGGTGTGCACCCGAAAGCCGAGCTTGTCGACGTAGAACGCGAGCGCCTCGTCGGCATCGTTCACGTACACGCCCATCACATCGATCGCTTGAGTCATCGCATCTCCTTGGTTGGAGGCCGGTTTGTACCGGTCGATGCGCGGCGGCGCTTCTCCGAAACTGCGCTGTCGAGGTCGGGGCGCTGTGCGGCCTTCAGCACGCAGGCGGGCACGCGGTCGAGCGGCATCGCGCCGCGCCGGGCCTCGACGCGCAGCGCGCTCGGGCTTCGGCCGGTGATGTCGCGGAAGGTG
>JAURVW010001113.1 GCA_030655275.1 Solirubrobacteraceae bacterium | reverse complement strand
CGTGCAGCTTCCTGGCGGGCCGCTTCTTGTCGTGCCGCCTCCTGCTGCGAGGCCGCTTGCCGCGCCGCTTCCTGCTTGAGCGCATCCTGCCGCGCTAACTCACGCTTGACCGCCTCCAGTCGCGCCGCCTCCTGACGCTCGGCTTCCTTGCGCGCCGCGTCTTGCCGTGCCGCTTCCGGCTTCAATGCTTCCTCGCGCGCCGCCTCTTTCTTGATGGCTTCCTGCCGCGCCAGTTCCTGTTGCGCTTGCGCCTCGCGCTTGAGCGCCTCTTGTCGCGCCATCTCCTGTTTTAAAGCCTCCTGCCGCGCAAGCTCCTGCTTGATCGCCTCCTTCCGTGCAGCCTCCTTCTTGACACTGTCTTGCCGCGCCGCTTCCTGCTGAATTTGCGCCTGGCGCGCAGCCGCATTAAGCTGGGCAAGCCTTATTTGTTCTTGGCGCGCAGCGTCGAGGCGTGCCTTTTCATCCTGCCTGGCGCGCTCTTGTTGCTGCGCCTCGCGACGTTGCTCATCCTGCCGCGCAAGCTCCTGCCGGTGCGCTTCCTGACGTGCGGCCTCAGACTTGGCCGCTTGCTCGGCACGCGCTGCATCCTGACGCAATTGCGCTTGGCGCGCCGCATCGAGCTGCTCCTGCCGTGCCGCGGCAAGCTGGGCCTCGCGTTGCGCCTCCGCCTTCACTTCATCCTGCCGAGTACGCTCAGCCGCCTCCTTCTCCCGCTCGACCCTTGCCTGCTCCTGCGCCCGCTCGCGCGCAAGCTGTTCTGTTTTTTTCTGCTCCGCGACGGCCAGTTCATTCGGCGTTGGGCCGTCGTCAGGCCGGACCGGCGCATCGCGCGTCACCACCTTTGCCGCGGCACGCACTTGCGGCGCATTCGGTGCGAGCGGCAAGTTGACGTCCGGCCGCGTGCCTGCGGATGGGACCGATTCGACGACTGGCGGCGCGGGCGGCAACACCGTCGCCGTCATGGCGGACGCGGTCGATACCGGCGGCGGCAGCGATGGCGCGCTGACAGCCGGCAGGGGTACTGGTGTTGGTGCGACTGGCTCGACAGAGGGCGCAACTGGCTCGACAGAAGGCGCGGAGACGGCGGGCGGCGCCGGCGCCAGCACGATTTGCAGGTCGCTGGCCTCTACGCGGCGCTCTTTCCACGGAAACTGTAGACCTGGCAGGCCGAAGGTTTGCCCGCCCAGTGCCAGTGTCAACAGCAAGGCGTGCGCCAGCAGGGAGATGAGCACCGCGGTACTCAAGCGCTGTGGGCTGCGTTCGATCAGTACGGCTGCAGTCAAATC
>JAURVW010001092.1 GCA_030655275.1 Solirubrobacteraceae bacterium | reverse complement strand
CTGGCGGGCGCACCGGGCTTTGCCGGGGCCTTGGAGCCCGGCGTGCGCGGGCCGGTGGGCTCGGCGGCGGCGCGGGCGCTGCGGATGTGGTCGCGGTCGGCGCCGATGAGGTGCTCGGCCTCGCGCTCGGCGACGGTGGCGAAGGACGCGAGGGCTTCGAGCGGGTCGGTGATCTCGGTGCCGGTCTCGGCCTCGAGCTTGCGCGTCTGGCGCGCCTTCCACCAGGCGCTGAGGATGCCGATGCCGGCGATCGAGAAACCGACGACGATCATCACGACGGCGCCGGATGGCCCGACGGCGTAGGCGATGGAGGCCACGGTGGTAGCCCAGGTGATGCACCCGAGCGCGTTGGCGATCGCGAACGAACGGAACCGCATCTGCGTGGTGCCGGCGGCAACGGCGCCGACGACGCGCACGCCCGGCACGAACCGTGCGAAAAAGACGGTGATCACGCCGTATTTCTCGAAGTACTTGTCGGCCTTTGCCACGGCGGCGCGGCGGTGGGCGCTGAAGCGGCCCTCACGCAGGAGGAGCTTGCGTCCTCCGCGGCGACCGACCGTGTAGCCGATCATGTCGCCGATGATCGCGCTGATCGCGGCGACGGCGATCACGGCGGGAAGGGAGAGGTGGCCGGCGGCGGCGAGGCCTCCGGCGACGATCAGTGCGGTCTCGCCCGGGATGGGCAGTCCGGCCGACTCACCGAGGACCAACGCGGCGAGCGCGGGGAGTCCGATGCTGGGTGAGACGGGGATCAACATCGCCCATGCATTGTGCAACAACTGCAGGCCTTGCAGAATTTCGTGGCGCATTGCCACTCCGGCGTAAGCAGGGATGGAGAGCGGGTCCGCGACGGACATCCACTCCGGCCCCCGTGCCTAGGGCGATTCCGACGCGAAATCCCAGTCATGTCGGATTCCTGAATGGCCTCCGTCAAGACTCGCCTAGGAGTTCAAACGTGCCACCTATGGCCCATGCGGCTATAAAGAACACAAACCCTGTGCTGATTGAGTAGTTTACGAATCGTGGACGCCGTCGACACCCATCAGCACCTCTGGAGCGAGCCGCTCTGGGACGCGCTCGCCCGCCGAACGGAGGCGCCGTACGTTCGTCGTCAGGGCGATGCGTGGACGCTGCACCTGCTCGCCGAGCCGGCCTGCGCGATGCCCGGTCCCGAGGATCCGCGGGGCCGCGCCTCCCTGCTCGACCGCGACGGCATCGACCTCGCCGTGGTCGCCCCTTCCACGGCGCTCGGCACGGAATGGCTGTCCCGCGAGGATGCGGAGCCGTTGCTCGCCGCCCATCGCGAGGGTGTCCTCGCGGCCGGAGACCGCTTTCGGCGCTGGGGGAGCATCTCGCTCGTCGATCCTGATCCCGCCGATCTGCTGGCCGAGCTCGACGCCGGCGCGATCGGCCTCTGCCTGCCCGCCGGCGCGCTCGGCAGCGCCCACGACCTCGACCGACTCGGCCCGGTGCTCGAAGCGCTGTCGCGCGCCGATGCCCCGCTCTTCATCCACCCTGGACCGGCCCCGTCGGACCTCATCACCTGCGACGACGCCCGCTGGAGCGCCGAGCCGTGGTGGTGGCCCGGCCTCACCGACTACGTCGCCGCGCAGCAGCGCTCCTGGCTGGCGTGGGCGTCCCGTGGTCGCCGCGAGCACCCCGGGCTCCGGGTGCTGTTCGCGATGCTCGCCGGCCTCGCGCCGCTCCAGGCCGAACGACTCGCCGCCCGCGGCGCCGACGCCCTCGCGCGCCGTGCGGTCGCCGACGACCTCGTCTGGTACGAGACCTCCTCCTACGGCGAGGTCGCGCTCTCGGCCGTCGCCGACATGGTCGGGCCCGATCGGCTCGTCCACGGCAGCGACCGTCCGGTCGTCGAAGGAGCCCTGCCGTCGGTGATCACGCCGGCGCACGCAACCGACAACGCCCACGCCCTGCTCGGAAAGGCGGCCTGACGCCATGACCCCTCCGCCCGCCACCGCGGTCCTGCCCACGAGCCCGCGCGCGACGCCGGCGCACGCCGGCGGCGCGCCGAGCGATCTCACGATCGTTCCCTCGGCGCTGCCCGATCTCACGCCGACCGAGCTCCTCGGTGTGGCGCACGGTCTCGCCGTGAACCAGAACCTCTGGCATCCGCACGTCCGGCACGATCCGCTCCAGCGCACCTACCACGAGGTCGCGCGCACGGATCGCTACAGCGCCTGGCTGATCTGCTGGATGCCCGGTCACGACACGGGCTTCCACGACCATGACGGCTCAGGCGGCACGGGACTCGTGCTGCGCGGCCAGGTGATCGAGTCGCGGCTGCGCATCGGCGCGCCCGAGCCGGTCGAGCGCGTCTGCTCGCGCGGACAGCATTTCTCCTTCGCGGCACACGACATCCATCGCGTGCATCACACGGGCGACGAGCCGGCGGTCACGCTGCACGTCTACTCGCCCGTCCTGGTGCGGATGGGGTCGTACGAGGTGGCCCCCAACGGGACCCTCCGCCGCCACATGCTCGGCGAATCCGAGGAGCTGCGGCCCATCGTGGTCGACTGACTCCTCTCGCTCGGGGACATCGCAAGGTCGGCGCGCGCTCAGGGGTGGTCGCGCGCCGACCATGCGTCGCCTATGGGCGGTCGATGCGCGGCGTCGGCGCTGCGGTGGCGCTGCGTCCCGCCGCCTGCTCGCGCGCGATCTCGCGGGCCTTGCGCCGCCCGCCGGGCAGCTTGCTGGCGATCGTGCTGATCGGGGCGAGCGCCGCGCCGAGGTCGTCGATCTCGGATTCGAGCCCGACGCCGAACTCGGCGATCTGGTGCAGCGCGGGGGTGAGCTCGTCGATGCGGTCACCGATGTGGCTGACGACGGCCTGCACGGAATGCACCTGGTCGACGAGCCTCGGCAGCGCCTCGGCGGCCTCGGCCAGATCCGGCAGGGACTCCGTCGTCTTCGCGAGCGACCGGACCGGCGCCTCGAGCAGTGCGATGGTCGCGAGCGAGGCCTGCATGTTGCCGAGGGTCTCGAGCTCGTCCTGCAGTTCGGCGAGGCGGTCGAGGGCGACGGCCATGTCGGAGATCTTGTTGAGCGCGAGGGCGATGTCCTTGAGGCCGGCGATCGCGAGGATCGCATCGTCGATCTGGCGAAGCGGCCCGTCGGGGTCGGAGAGGCCACGGATCACGTCGGCGAGGTCGGGCAGGGCGCGGAACGCCTCGAAGGCCGCGACCGGGATCGCGACGGCGCTGCGCACCATCGAGCCCGCGAACCCGAACACCGTCGACGGTGAGGCGACGGGCACCGAAACCCGGATCAGCGGGCTCATACGACGGTGATCCCCTTGAGCTCCGGCTTCGGCGGCGGGATCTGCGGGTTCATGCGCGTGAGCTCCTTCTCGATCAGCTCGCCGATCACCACGTCGCGAAGCCACTTGTGGTCGGCGGGGACGACGTGCCACGGCGCGTGCTCGGTCGAGGTGGCGGTGAGCGCGTGGTCGTAGAGCTCGTGGAGCGCATCCCACTGCTTGCGGGTCTCGAGGTCGCCGAGCTCCATCTTCCAGTGCTTCTCGGGCAGGTCGATCCGCTCCTGGAGGCGCTGGCGCTGCTCCTCCTTCGAGATGTGGAGGAACACCTTCACGAGGTGCGTGCCCTGCTCCACGAGATGCTGCTCGAACTCGTTGATCGCGCGCGTACGGCGACTCGCCTCCTTGGCGTCGATCAGGCCGAGGTTCTGGACCGTCACGACGTCCTCGTAGTGCGAGCGGTTGAACACGCCGATCACGCCGCGCGGCGGCAGGGCGGCGTGGATCCGCCAGAGGAAGTCGTGCTCGAGCTCGGCCGCGGTCGGCGCCTTGAAGGAGGTGATCCGGGTGCCCTGCGGGTTGATGCCCGTGAGCAGGTGGCGAGCGACGCCGTCCTTGCCGGAGGCGTCGAGACCCTGCAGCACGAGCAGCAGCGATTGCTTGCCCTCGGCGTAGAGGATCTCCTGCAGCTCGGCGATCCTGGCGGTCGACTTCGCCGCGCGTAGACGCCCGCGGCGCTTGCCGTCTGGCAGCCCGAGGCGGTCGTCCGGGTCGCGGCGCGAGAGCCTCGCGGTGGATCCAGGTGCGACGCGCACCTGCTGCGTGATCGAGGCCATGACCGGAGACTAGTGCGATCGCTGCCCAGCGCCGCCAGCTGCCTGGACGGGCGTCGTCAGCTCGCGTCGGAGGCGGGATCGTCGGCAGGCGTGCTGACCTCGCGCAGGAGACCGGTCTCCACGTCGTAGACGAAGCCCCACACCTTGTCGCGGTTCGGGATGAACGGCGAGGAGCGGATCGTGTTGCAGGAGGAGATCACCGATTGGTCGAGATCGGTGAACGCCCCGATCTTCCACGTGGGGCGCTGGCCCGTCTCGGCCTCGAGCGCCGACGCGAGCTCCTCGTCGGTGAAGGTCTGCATCCCGCAGCGCGTGTGCTGGATCAGGAAGACCGCCTCCGTGTCGAGGAAGCGCTGGGAGATCGCGAGCGAACGGACGACGTCGTCGGTCGCGATGCCACCGGCGTTGCGGATCACGTGTGCCTCGCCGACGCCCAGGCCCAGCGCGTCGAACACGTCGATGCGCGAGTCCATGCAGACGACGATGGCCAGCTTGCGCGACGGCGGCGTCGGCAGGCCGGCGTGCTCGAAGCTCTCGGCCCATTTGGCGTTGTGTGCGACCAGGTCCCGAATCATGGTGCGCTGGATCGTACGTGGCCCCGGCCCTCGGCGCCACGCGCACCGTGAACGCGCAAAGAACGAGCCCCATGGCGTTGCCGCCCGCTACCCGGAGAGCGGGCCCGTGGCCTCGGGTGGGACCTTCGTGATGGCGGTCGCGCCGGCGGTTTCGATCGAGGCGATGGCCCCCGTCTTCGGCGGGGGATCGGGCTCTCGATGGGCGTCGGCGCGCTCGGTGTGGGGTGCTTCGATCTCGTCGCTCATCGGATCGGGGAGGAGCCCGGCGGCTGCGGCAACCGTCGCGAGGAGGGGCGTCGCGAAGAACGCGCCGAGGATGCCCAGCACGGCGCTGCCGGTACCGACGGCGACGAGCACCGTCACCGGGTGCAGTCGCAGGCTGCGGCCCACGAGCAGCGGGTAGACGAGGTGACCCTCGACCATCTGCACGACGATCGCGATCGCGAGGATGCCGATCATCGCGCCGGGGCCGACCGTTGAGAGGGCCACGAGCGCGACGAGGAGACCGGAGATCGTCGCGCCGATGTACGGCACGAACGACAGGATGAAGGTGAGCACGCCGAGCGGGAGCACCAGCGGCACGCCGAGGGCGAAGAGGCCGAGCGCGATGCCGACCGCGTCGAAGGCGGCGACGAACACCTGCGAGCGGATGAACACGCGCAGCGCGTGCCAGGCGCGCACGCCGGACTGGTGGGCACGTGCACGACGGTCGGCGTCGAGCAGCCGGATGGCGCCGTCCCAGAATCCGCGCCCGTCGATCAACAGGTACACGAGCAACACGAAGGCCAGGAACGCGCCGAAGCCGATCGAGATCGTGACCGACGCGATCGTCAGGGCGCTCGACGAGGCCGCGGCGCTGATGCCGCCGAGGTTGTCGCGGATGCGCTCGGAGGTCGACTCGAGCAACTCCTGGGTCTGCTTGGCGTCGAGACCGATCGTGCCGGCGACCTCGGGCAGCTGCGTGATGCCCTTCTCGATCTGGGCGACGGCCTGCGAGGCCTGGTCGAACAGCGCCGGGACGATGAACGCGAGGCTGCCGAACACGAACAGGAGGAACCCGAGGACGACGACCGAGACGGCGATGCCGCGGCGCATCTTGCGCTCGAGCACGTCGACGAGCGGCGAGAGCAGCGCGGTCAGCAGCAGGGCGAAGGCGAGCGGCAGGATGATCGACTGCAGCGCGTGGAAGGCGTACACGCCGCCCACGATCAGCAGGCCGACGATCAGGATTCGGATCGCCAGGGAGGCGTGGCGTTCGAGGACGACGGCGGGGCGCACGGAGGGCACTCTACGCGCGCCAAGTGACGGCATCGCCTGGGGCCCGGTCGCGGCACGGCAACCCCGGAATCCGGTCCTCTGGCGTCCGTTTTGGCGCACCGGTATATCTGGTTCCGTGATTGTCGTCACGCGCCCGGTCCAGGGTGGCGACCACCGTCCGCGCGAGTCCGGGAGGTGGCGCGTCCGGGTGCTACCGTCGCCCGCATGACGAGCATCGAGAAGGACGCCGGCTCCCAGCCGGCAGCCGGCCACGACAATCGATGGTTGGTCCT
>JAURVW010001074.1 GCA_030655275.1 Solirubrobacteraceae bacterium | reverse complement strand
GCGCTCAAGCTGCTCGGCACGTTCTTCGGCCAGACGCTGCTGTTCGATGCGGGCAGCTTCTTCGGCAGCCAGACGCGCCGCTTCCACCCGCGCCGCTTCTTCGGCGGCCACCCGCGCCGCTTCCACGCGCGCGGCTTCTTCCTGGGCCAGTCGTTCGGCTTCGGCGCGGGCCGCTTCCAGCGCCGCCAGGCGTTCTGCTTCGATCCGCGCCGCTTCCAGCGCCGCCAGACGTTCGGCCTCGAGCCGTGCCGCTTCAGCGGCAGCGGCACGTTCGGCTTCAATCCGGGCCGCTTCTGCCCGCGCCGCTTCCTCGGCGGCCAGACGCTCGGCCTCGACGCGCGCCGCTTCCAGGCGCGCTTGTTCGATGGCCAGCAGGCGTTCGGCTTCGATGCGGGCCGCCTCGGCCTGCGCGGCCTGTTCGGCCGCCAGTCGTTCGCCTTCCACGCGCGCCGCTTCCACGCGCGCGGCTTCCTGCTCGGCCAATTGGGCCGCTTCCTGCTCGGCTTTCAGGCGCGCGTCTTCGGCCGCGGCGATGCGTTCGGCCTCGATGCGCTGCGCCAGTTCGGCGGCCACGCGCATCGCTTCCAGACGTGCTGCTTCGAGCGCGGCGGCCCGTTCGGCTGCCACGCGCGCCGCTTCTTCAGCAGCGATGCGTTCTTCTTCCAGGCGCTGCGCTTCTCTTTCGGCAGCGAGCCGCTCGGCCTCGAGCCGGCTTGCTTCGCGTTCGGCCACGCTGGTCGCTTCACGCTGGGCGGCTTCGGCAGCCGCGGCCTGGGCACTGGCGATGCGTTCTGCTTCGTCTTCGGCAGCCTGGGCGGCCGCGCGTTTTTGCGCTGCCATGCGGGCCAGCTCGGCGTGGTGGGCTGCCGACACACGCTCGGCTTCAGCGCGGGCTGTCGCTTCAGCGATGGCGCGCTGGGCTTCCAGGCGCGCCGCCTCTTCTTCAATCTGGCGCCGTTCGGCAATGCGGGCGGCGGCTTGCTCGGCCAGCATCTTGGTGTGCAGGCGTTCGGCTTCTTCGGCGGCCACGCGCTGTTCTTCGTCGCGCAGGGCCTGATCGTCGGCGATGGTCTTGGCGTCGGTGTTTTCCAGGCGGGCGACGTCGCGCGCGCGGCGGCGCAGTTCCGCTTCAGCGGCAGCCGCTTCGGCTGCAGCCTTCTTTTCGGCGGCCACCCGGGCGGTGTGCGCTTCGGCCACGCGGCGCGTTTCGGCGCGCTCGGCTTCGGCTTCGGCAGCGATGCGCTCGGCTTCGGCGCGCGCGGCCATGTGGGCGGCAATACGCTCGTCTTCGGCGCGGAAGATGACGGCCGGGTCCAGCATGGACTGGATGTCCATCAGCGTGCTGGTGCCGGCACGGGTGGCGGCAGCGTCCATCTCGTCGGCGGCCGAACGCAGCTTGTGCAGGCGGTCTTCCTGCATCTGGTCGATGGTGGCCGGGTCGAGCGGGGCCCCTTCATCGATCATGAAGTGGGTGCTCGGGGCGCGTGCCTGTTCCGGCGGGCGGCGGCGCCCGCGCAGCATGATAAAGGCGACCGCCAC
>JAURVW010001035.1 GCA_030655275.1 Solirubrobacteraceae bacterium | reverse complement strand
GCGCGCGCGTGCCCGGGGCCGTGGGCCTCGACATGTACACGGAGTCGACGCGCTCGCTCTGGACCGATCCGGCCGTCGCAGCGGGCAACGGCCTGCAGCCTCCACCGCCTTCCCCACCCACCGAGCACCCGAGCGGCTGGAACGCCCCCGCCATCGGCATGCTCGCGATCTTCCTCGTCGCCCTCACCGCGCTGCTGTGGCCGCAGTACCGGGCCCGCGTGACCGAGGCCAAGGCGAAGCCGCTCGTGTCGGGCCTCTCCGGCCGAGACGCCGGCGCGCGCTGCCCGCGCTACATCACCGCGATCTTCACGAACGTCGGCTCCGTCAGCTTCGACGCGAGCGGCCGGATCAGCGACCACACCGACCTGACCGGCCCGATCTGCGACGGCCTGCGCCGCTTCTACACGCCCGAGGGCAAGGCCGAGATGAGCTGCCTCGTGACCGACGGCAGGTGCAGCCCCGGTGCGCTGCAGTCGATCGTCGCGCTCTCCGTGGTCGCCCACGAGTCGATGCACCTGGCCGGCGAGCACGACGAGAGCCAGGCCGAGTGCCGGTCGATCGCGGCCGGCGTGAAGACCGCGCAGCTCGTGGGCCTCACGCCCGACCACGGCCGGATGATCGCCTGGGCGCACTACACGGCGATGAATCCCAACACCCCGGAGCAGTACTCCCTCACGCTGCAGAACTGCCCGTCGCTCGCGGACCTCGAGAACGACCCGCCCGGCACGGAGGAGTCGCGCTCCGCGGTGACGACCTCCGTCGAACACACCTGGCTCACGCTCGGCGACGACTGAGGGCTGCGGCCCCACCGATTTGCCGTGCGGGCCACGGAATGCCCGCTTCGGGCCCGCTGACGCCGAAACGCCCCTCGGCGGGTAGGCTGGGTGGCAATGAGCGGACCTGCAGACCGTCGCGGCGGATGGCGCATCGACTTCGGATCTGGGACGCGTCGCCCGGGTACCCCAGGGGGTCCTCGCGGGCCGCGCGGCCCATTGCGGCCGACCGGTGGCGGAGGCGACGGCGACGGTGACGAGCCGGGCGGTCCGATCCGCCCGCCGCTCTCCCCCGAGGCGCGCCGCTACGCGCTCATCGCCCTCGGTATCGCGATCGTCCTCGTCGCGATCTTCCTGCGCCCGTTGCTCCACGCACCGCTCATGTGGGTGTGGCGTTCGCCGCTGCCGTGGATCGCCGCGATCGTGGTCCTGCTGGTCGGTCGTGTGCTCGGCAACCGCCAGAAGCTCACCGTCGCCGACCTCCAGGCCGGCCGCTACCCGGGCCGCGGGCTCTGGGCCTCATCCTTCGCCGTCGCCGGTCTCGTGTTCTTCGTGCTGCAGGCGATCAACCCGCTGCTCGTGCAGCGCAGCCTGTCGACGCACACCACCTTCACGCCCATCGAGCAGCCGCCGGACGCGGGCATCGTGCGCCTCGTGCCGCGCGAGGTCGCCCAGCAGGTGCTCACCGGCAGCCTCAACTCCTCGACCGAGGGCCTCTCGGACCTGCGCGTCGTCGACACGCCCAAGGGCCTGCAGTGGAGCGCGATCCGTACGCCGGAGGGCCTGTTCCGCCGGTACACCAAGAAGAGCGCCGGTCTCGTGCTGCTCGACGCGCAGAACACGACCCGCAGCTCGCAGGACGTCGATGCAGAGTTCAAGTACGCGCCGGGCCTCGCCGTCTTCGACTCGATCACGTGGCAGTTGCGCGAACGCCGGCTCCTCGTCGACCTGACCGATCCCGTCGGCATCCTCGACCAGAACAGCAAGCCGCTGATCCTGGTGCCCTACCTCAAGTACAAGGGCTTCCCGATCCGTCGGCCCGTGCTGGGTGGAGCCTTCGTGGTGCACCCCGACGGCAAGATCGAGGACCTCTCCCCGTCGGAGGCGCAGAAGCGCCCGGAGATCGCCAACAGCGGCCGGCTCTACCCGGACGTGCTCACGCGCCGCGAGCACGACTCGTACGCACTGAAGGGCGGCATCTGGAACTACCTCTTCGTGCACGAGAACCAGACGAAGATCAACGACACCGAACTCAACCGTCAGCCGTACCTGCTGCAGGGCCCCAAGGGCGGCAACACGTGGGTCTCCGTCGCCGAGCCGTACGGCCGCGCGCAGGCCACGACGGCGATCTTCTTCACCGATGCGATCACCGGCAAGACGCAGATCTGGAAGGTTCCGGAGAAGACGAAGCTCACCGGCAACGCGCGTGCCCTGCAGGCCACGCGCTCGCTCAACATCCCGGGCGTTTCGTTCACGAACTCGGATCTGCGCGCCACCGGTAGCGGTGGATTCCGCGCCGTCGAACCACGCCCCGTGTTCATCAAGGGCAAGCTCTACTTCCTCGTGTCGATCATCCCGGACGGCGCCAACAACGTCTCCAAGACAGTCTTCATCAGCGCCGCGACGAACCAGTCCGCGGGCATCTTCAACAGCGATACCGAGGGACTCGAGCAGACGCTCGAATTCCTCAAGAACGGTCCCGCGAACGCCGACGAGGTCATCGACGGTGACGACGCCGCCGTCGACTCGCCGCAGGGCACCACGCCGACGGGGACGACACCGAGCAGTGGATCCGGCTCCGGCTCCGGTACGGGCAAGAAGCCCACGGATGCCGAGCTGCGCGAGCGCGTCGCCGAGGCGATCGACCGTCAGGCCCGCGCACTCCAGGACCTCAGGGACCTCCAGCGCGACCTCACCGGAACCACCCCGTGACCGACCCGCAGTCGCCTGCGGGCGAGCCGGCCCACGAGCCCAAACTGGCGATCGGCCGCGACCACAAGGTCGAGGTCGGCGTGGACGACCTCCCGGACGTCCCGCATCCGCCGCATCGCCAGTCGGCGAGCCAGCTGGCGTTCGGCGACGAGCAGCCGTCGCTGCTCGAGGCCATGGGCGGGCCGGTCGGCATGGCCGAGTCGGCGATCCCGTCGATCGCGTTCCTGATCGCGACGACGCTCAAGGCCGAGGTCGCGACGGCATCGATCATCGCGGTCGGTACGGCCCTGGTGCTGGCCTTCGCGCGCCTCATCCGTCGCGAGACCGTGCAGTTCGCGCTCACCGGCCTCGTCGGCGTGGCCGTCTGCGCTGCCGTCGCCATCTTCACCGGCGACGCGAAGGGCTTCTTCCTCCCGAGCTTCGGGATCAACATCCTCTACGGCAGCCTGGCGCTGGGCTCCGTGATCGCCGGCCGACCGTTCGTCGGCTACATCGCGGAGAACCTCAGCGAGCTGAACGATCCGGACTGGCGCGAGAACGACGCGAAGATGCGCCGCTACAAGCTCGCCTCGCTGCTGTGGTTCGGCATCTTCGTGTCGCGCCTCATCGTGCAGGTGCCGATCTACCTGATCGACGAGGACGTCGTGATCCTCGGCACTATCAAACTCGTGATGGGCTACCCGCTCTTCGGCGCCGGCGTCTACCTGACGTGGCTCATGGTGCGCAAGCCGAAGGTCGCCGAGGAGACGACGGCGGCGACCGATCCGGCGGCGTCTGCCCCGCCCGCGGCTCCTGGCGAGCCCACGGCGCCGGTGGAGCCTCCCAAGGCCTGACGGCTGCCGCGGCGTCCGCGGCGTCCGCGGCGTCCGGCTCGGCGCCGCGACGGGGTCGCGACGCCGGTCCGGACGGGTCGACCTAGCTGCCGAGCGTGACGGTCGCTTCGGCCTGACCGAAGACCGTTCCGCGCTTGACCGCCGACTTGCCGAGCAGCGTGTTGATGTAGAGCGCGCCGATGTCGGTCAGCTTGAGCGTGCCCGAGACAACCGTGGCCGGCGGAGCGCTCGCGACGCCGAGACCGTCGATGTCGGCGACGGGAACGCGGATACCGAGACCGAGACCGCCGAGCGTCGGCTCCGCGGTGAGCTGCGGGGTGGTGCCGCGGGTGTCGATCACGAAGGTGCGGATGCCGAACTTCAGGCGGCCCTTCGGATGGAACTCGATGCCGCCGGTGTGGTTCACCTTGCCCTTGAGCTCCGGGGTGAGGCTGCCGCCGGTCACGGGGAAGACGAAGCGACCGGCCGGGTCGGCCGTTGCGGCACCGGTGAGGCGAACGGTGGTGCCGAGGCTGGTGAGGCCCGCGACGAGGCCTGCGTCGGGGGCGACGGCGGTCTGAACGCCGGTGACGGGAACCGCGGTGCTCGTCGCGGCGGCGGCGGGCACGGCAGCAGCACCCGAGAAGGTGGCAGCCGCGGCGAGGGCGACGAGACGAGAGCGGCGAAGTGAGACGGACAAGGGGAACTCCAGGTTCAGGTGGTGACGTGACCGTGCCGAGGCGTGGTCAATCGCTGTACGACGTGAACGCCGTCAGCGGACGTCGAGCCGCCCCCGAATATGGTCGCGGCCGGTCGCCCGGGCCCGCAGGTTCGGCTCCTCGACCGTGGCCCGGGACCTCGCCCTCCTCACAACGACGTCGACCCCGCCCGGCGCGAGGCCGGACGGGGTCGAGGTCGAAAGGGTTGCCGGATCCGCGTGGTCCGGCGTCGATGCCGTGGGTCAGACTCCGAAGAGCGCGCGCAGGGCGCTGAGATCCACGGCACCGACGCCGGCCACGACCGCACTCGCGGTCAGGACCAGGCCACCGGCGACGAACTGGGCTCGCATGATGAGCGGCAGGAAGACGTGATCGGTGGCTTGCGCGTCGGGACTCATGCCCAACCCATCGGCGTCCTATGATCCGGCCCCCAGCGCCACGTGGACACTCGGCCGATACCCCGGCTGACCGCAACCTGACCGGGCCACGGCGGGGGCTCGCTCAGTCGTCGGCGACGCGCTTCGCGAGATCGTCGACGAGCGCCTCGGCGGAACGGTCGATGATCTCGAACATCTCCGCGAACTCGCGGTCGCCGCCGTAGTACGGATCCGGGACGGCGCGGTCGTGGCCCATCGCCTCGGGATCCCACTCGCGCAGGAGCTGGATCTTCGCGCGCACCTCGTCGTCGGTGGCGAGCGCGATCAGGTCGCGGCGGTTGGCCTCGTCCATCGCGATGATCAGGTCGAAGTCGCGAAGGTCGTTGGCGGTGACCTGGCGGGCGCGGCCCGACATCATGATCCCGCGGCGCTCGGCCTCGGCCACGGCGCGGCGGTCCGGGGCGTTGCCCGCATGCCACCCGCCGGTCCCGGCCGAGTCGATCTCGATCTCGCCGGTGAGCCCGCGAGCGCTGACCATCTTGCGCAGCACCGCCTCCGCGCTCGGGGAACGACAGATGTTTCCCAGACAGACGAAGAGCACGCGCACGGACCGTCAGGATCGCAGGTGGGTACAACGCGCGAGGTGACCTGCGCACGCACGGGGGTGAGCGCAGCCCGAAAAAGCAAGCGGTGCAGGGAGTCTTTCACCCCGCACGCGGAGGCCCGGCCGCTGAGCCGATCGTCCAGTTCGGGGTCGGCCCGCGCGAACTGATCCGACTGCGGGGTACCGCCGGTCGCGGTCTAACGCTGGCCGCGGGCCTTCAGCGCGAGACCCATCGTCCCGCGGGCGGCGCGTACGCCGAGGCGCAGCGTCTTCTCACCGAGGCCGGGCGTGCCGCCGTGTCGCGCGACGGCGACCTCGCGGCGACGCGCGACGGCGCTGCGCACCTGTGGGCGACGACTGCGGACGGCCGGGGCGGGCGCGGAGGGTGCGTGCTCCGGCGGCACCCAGCCACCGAACGCGCGCTCGAGTTCGAGGGCAACGGCGATCGTGCGATGGTCCTGGTCCATCGTCCCCATCACCTGCACGCCGAGCGGCAGCCCCTCGGAGCCGATGCCGAGCGGCACCTGCGTGCACGGCCAGCCGAAGAGGTTCGCGGGCACCATGCTCTGCATGGCCCACGGGCGGAGGGTCGTCCAGCCATGACGGGGCGCGACGCGCGGGAGCGGCGGCAGCAGCATCACGCCGTCCTTGCCCATCTGCTGCTCGACCTTGTCGGCCAGGCGCTTGGCGGCGGCCTCCAGGGGCCCGGGAGCGCCGGCGCGGCGCACGGCGCCGGCGAGCTTCACGAGCGAGGCGAGGTTCACGAACGCCGCGGTGTGGTCGGGGTCCTGGCCGCGCAGCCCGCGGTAGAGCTCGCGGACCTTCTGGCTCTCCCACCCCACGCTGGCTTCGAACTCGTCGTTCCAGGCCGCGCGGAGCGAGTCGATGAACACGATCTCGGCCCGGATCAGGCCCTTGGCGTTCACGCGGACGATGTCGGCGCCCTGCTCCTCGAGGTGGCGCACCACGCGCTCGCGTGCGTCGAGCAGCTCGAGGCTCACGTACGAGGTCACGCCGAAACCGTGCGGCACGACGACGCGCAGCCCCTTCATCGACACGGCCGCCGGATCGCCGAGCGGGATCACGCGGTCGTACGGATCGTCGGGGTCGTCCCAGTTGAGGACCTCCATGAGCGGCATGAGGTCCTCGGCGCGGCGGGCGATCGGTCCGATCACCATCATGCGCCGCGACGGGCCGACGCCGATCGGGAAGTGCCCCGAGGTCGGGACGACGCCGACGCTCGGCTTGTGGCCGAAGACGCCGCAGCAGAAGGCGGGCACGCGGATCGACCCGGCGAGGTCGGAGCCGATGCCGAACGGTGTGCCGCCGGAGCCGATCACGGCCCCCTCGCCACCGGAGGAACCGCCGACGGTGCGGGTCACGTCGTAGGGGTTGTTCGAGTCGCCGTAGACCTTGTTGCGCGACTCGATCCAGAGGCAGAGCTCGGAGGTGTTGGTGACGCCGAGCGGGATCGCCCCGGCGTCGATGAGCCGGGCGACGGCGGGTGCGTCGCGCTCGGCGGTGCGGCCGGCGATCGGCTTGAAGCCGGCCGTGTTCGGCATGCCCTTCACGCCGATCGACTCCTTCACCGTGCACGGGACGCCGAGCAGCGGCGGAAGCTCCTCGTCGGCGTCGGCCGCGGCGATGCGGGCGTCAGCAGCGTCGGCGGCCTCTCGGGCGGCCTGGTAGCGGTAGGCGACGATGCCGTGCACCTTGGGCTCGGAGAGCCGAAGGCGCGCGATGTGCGCCTCGACCACCTGGCGGGAGGTCACCTCGCCGCGGCGGATCATGCCCGCGAGTTCGACGGCAGAGCGCTCGGTCAGCGTGCGATCGGCGACCGGACTGGCGAGGTCGGCGAGGGCCCGGTCGACGTCGACCTCCGGGGCCGGCGGCTCGGTCGGAGCCGAGGTCGACCCCGCAGACGTCGTCGTCGTCGAGGCCTGGGCCGACGCCGCGGACGTCGTCGTCGCTGAGGCCTGCGCCGACGCCGCGGGCTTCGCCTCGGCCATGGAGGCCGAACCGGAGTCGAGGATCGGAGTCGCTGGATCGGTCGCCACGGCTCCATAGTTACATGAGTGTCAGTTGAACGGAAACGCAGAATCGGTCACGGG
>JAURVW010001030.1 GCA_030655275.1 Solirubrobacteraceae bacterium | reverse complement strand
CGACAGGCGCTTGAGCTCGACGAGGGGCGTGTTGCCGATGGCTTCGACGATGTCGGAGTATCGGCCGCCACACGGCTTGTTCTGCAGCGGAGGAACGCTCATGGATCGTCCAGTCTAACCGTTGCGGGATACGGGCTGGCGCGGGTTCACGCCCAGCCGGTGCGAGGCGGCATCCGCGATTACCGGAAAACCGTCCGACCGAGTGCCCCATCGCGCCGCAGATCCTGTTCGCGCGCGAGTGGTTTAGGCCGCCAGGCCGGGCCGCTCGCGCGCGGACGGGAGATGCAAAGCGAGAGGGCGCTCAGCCACCCGCCATTGCCGGGAGGATGACGAGCTCGTCGGAGCCGGAGACGGTGGTCTCGAGGCCCTGGAGGACGCGGACGTCTTCGTCGTTGAGGTAGACGTTCACGAACCGGTTAAGGTCGCCGTCGGCGCCGAACAGCTGGGACTGGGTGTCCGGGTGCTGTTCGACGAGCGACTTGAGAACCTCGCCGACGTTCGCGCCGTCGGCCGAGACCTCACGCTCCCCGCCCACGGACGGGCGGAGGACCGGAGGGATGCGGATCTTGGCCATGGGAATGACTCCTGGGGTGTGTGCGGTCCGCTCAGCCGGCGGCTGCGCAGAACGCCTCGTAGTCGGGGAAGACGCCCATCTCGTCGTCCGAGATGCTCTCGGGCGGACGCGAGCAGATGGGGCATTCGGGATCGCGGCGGACCTTGAGCTGCGTGAACGTGGCGGAGAGCGCTTCGTACAACAGCAGGCGGCCGATCAGTGGCTCGCCGATGCCGGCGATGAGCTTGATGACCTCCGTGGCCTGGAGCAGGCCGACGGTGCCCGGGAGGACACCGAGGACGCCGTTGGCGCCGCAGGACGGGGCCAGCTCGGCTGGCGGCGGGACCGGGTAGAGGCAGCGGTAGCAGGGGCCGTCGTACGGGGCGAAGATCGAGATCTGCCCGTCGAATCCGAGGATCGAGGCACTGACGACCGGGATCTTCAGCCGTACGGTGGCGTCGTTGAGGAGGTAGCGCGTCGGGAAGTTGTCGACGCCATCGACGATCACGTCGTACTCGGAGATGATCTCCATGATGTTCGAGGCGTCCAGACGGGTCTGGTACTGCTTGACCTCGACGCCCGGGTTGAGCTCGTGGATCGCCTGCGCGGCCGACTCGACCTTCGGCGTGCCGATGCGGTCGGTGGTGTGGATCACCTGGCGCTGGAGGTTCGACAGGTCGACGACGTCGTCGTCGACGAGGCCGAGGGTGCCGATGCCGGCAGCGGCGAGGTACAGGGCGATCGGGGAGCCGAGGCCGCCCGCGCCGAGGAGGAGCACCTTCGCGTCGAGGAGCTTGGTCTGCCCCTCGATGCCGATCTCGTTGAGCAGGAAGTGGCGGGAGTAGCGCTCGCGCTGCTCGGCCGTGAGCGTCTTCGGGGTCTCGACCTCGTAGCCGCGGTCCTTCCAGAGCGTGAAGCCGCCGGTGACGGAGGCCACGTCGTTGAAGCCGAGGTCCTGGAGCGTCTTCGCGGCCAGGGCCGAGCGGACGCCGGAGGCGCAGTTGATGATGACCTTCTGGTCACGGTCCGGCACGAAGCCGTCGATGCGCGACTCGAGGAAGCCACGAGGGATCGTGACCGCGCCAGGGATCTTGCCCTGGGCGACCTCGTCCGACTCGCGGACGTCGACGATCGTGACGCGCGGATCGTGGCGCAGCTCGTCGACCTCCTTCGGGTCGATCTCGGTGATCTGCGTCTTGACGTGCCGGATGTATTCGGCGCCCGATGGGGCCATCTCGCCCTCCTTCGCGGACGAATGCCTCAAACTCGGTGGGGTTTGAGGCTTAAGCGTGTCCACCGCACGATAGCGCCTCGCGCTCGGAGTCTCGTCAAGGCCCGCCAGCGTGGCCCGCGGCGCCCGGGGAGCAGCCACTCTCGGCGCTGGAATGCAGCGCTCGGGTGGCCCGAAACGAAAGACGGCCGGTGATCGCTCACCGGCCGTCCTACGTGTTGAATCCCAGCGACGCCACCCATGGAGAGGCGGCGTGCTTGCATCGCGGAGAGTGCTTCCCGGCGTTTCCGGATGCGGTGTCCCTTCAAGTTTGCGTGCGCAGACCGTCTGGTGTTCGCTGCCCCTTCGTCCCCCCGGATCGAGTGGGGCTGCACCAGCAGTATCGACGCAGGTGGCTCCCCGGTCCATCGGGTCAGGACCCCATCCCGCGCCGAAGGGGGTCCAGAGGGACTGGGGGTCGGGCGCCGAGCGACCGATGACCGGGGTGAGCGTCCGCCCGCTCGCCCCTTCGATGTTCCGGCCATTCGCTTCCAGCCCCACCGACGCCCAGGCGTCCCTCGACTCGCTCGCGAGCCCTGCGGGCGCGCGTGGGCCCGAGGACGGTCCCGAGGTCGAGGCCTCCGGTCGGGACCCGCGCCGTGACCCGACGATCACCACGCCGCGGTCCTCGCGCGTGTCGCTCTTCACGCAGGTCTTCGGCGTGAACACCGTGATCATCATCTCGACGGTGTTCACGGCCAGCGTCGCGGCCAGGCTCGACATCCACACGCCGGACGGACTCAAGAGCTTTCTGATCGCGATCGCCGCGATCCTCATCACCGCCCTCGTGAACGGATGGCTGCTGCGCCGCCGTTTCGGCCCGCTGGAGCGGTTGATCCACTCGCTCGAGGACGTCGATCTCGAGCGCCCGATCATCACGTCCCGACCGGAGAAGGGCGAGCCGCTCGACGTCGAACTGCTGCGCAACGCGGTCGGTCGGATGCTCAACCGCCTCGACCTCGAGCGCCGACGCCGCGCCGGCGCGGTCCTCGCGGCCCAGGAGTCCGAACGGGCTCGCCTCGCGCGTGACCTGCACGACGAGGTCAACCAGTCGCTGACCGGCGTGATGCTGCGTCTCTCGGCGATCGCCCGCGACACGGACGGCGAGACGCGCGAGGCCCTCGCCGAGGTGCGCGAGCTCACCGACCAGGCCATGGGCGAGCTCCTGCGGCTCTCGCACGACCTGCGCCCGAGCGCCCTCGACGACCTCGGCCTCACCGCCGCGCTCGAGACGCGCCTGCAGTCGCTGCGCAACGACACCTCCCTCCAGGTCGAGAGCGACATCGCCTCCGACCTCTCCTCGCTCTCCTCCGATCAGCAGACGGTGCTGTTCCGCGTGGCGCAGGAGGCGATCTCGAACGTGGTCCAGCACGCGCAGGCGACCTGCGTCCACGTCTCGCTGCAGCACGTCGGCAGCGGTGTACTCCTGCGCGTCGTCGACGACGGCTGCGGCATCGGCAACCGGCGGACCCCCAGCGACATCGGCGAACGACAGCATGCGGGCCTCACCGGCATGCGCGAGCGCGCGCTCCTCGTCGGCGGCAACCTCGACCTTCAATCATCCTCGTCCGGCACGTCCGTGGAGCTCGTCCTGTGACCACCCCTCTCACCCACGCCACCATCCAGTCGTCGGCCACGAAGGCGTTGCGCGTGATGATCGCCGACGACCACGGGGTCGTCCGCAGCGGGATCCGACTGTTGCTCGAGCGTGAACCGGGGATCGCCGTGGTGGGCGAGGCCTGCGACGGCGCCGAGGCCGTCGAGCTCGCGATCAGGGAGCGCCCGGACCTCTGCGTCCTCGACGTCGCGATGCCCAAGCTCACCGGCCTCCAGGCGACCCGCACGATCAAGCAGCACCTGCCCGACACGGCCGTCCTGATCCTCTCCATGCACGAGGACGAGCGGTACCTCTTCGAGGCGCTGAAGGCGGGGGCGTCGGGTTACGTGCTCAAGCGGGAGGCCGACCGCGTGCTCGTCGACGCCGTCCGGTCCGTCGCGGCCGGGGGCTCGTTCCTCACGAACGCGGCCGAGGCCTCGCTCGTGCGGTCGTGGGCGGAGGAGCCCGGGCGCCAGGCACCGGACGAACCCCTCACCGCGCGTGAGCAGGAGGTCCTCAAACTGATCGCCGAGGCGCACACGAACAAGGAGATCGCGGCCGTCCTGCAGCTCTCCGAGAAGACGGTCGAGAGCCACCGCGGCAACCTGCTGCGCAAACTCGGGATGCGCGACCGCGTGGAGCTCGTGCGCTACGCGATCCGGCGCGGGCTCATCGAAGCCTGAAGCCCCACCCCTCCTCCGTCGGAGGGCGCCTCGCTCAGGCGGAGGGTTCGGCCCGCAGCGTCTCGATGTCCTTCGCCAGGCCCTCGGGCGTCATCTTGTCGAGTGGAAACCCGATCCGCTGGCGACCCGTGCGGTCGAGGATCACGGTCGACAGGCTGTGCTCGTCCTCGCGGGTCTGCGGCTGGATGCCGTAGACCTTCCACTGGCGCTGGAGGGCGACCGGCGGACCGACCATGTACCGCATGCGGCCCAGCAGGCTCTGGTCCGAGAGGAACTTCTTCGCGGTCTTCCGCGTGTCCCCCACCGGGTCGACGCTGATCGCGTAGACGGGCGGCGGGTCTTCCAGGTCGTCGATCGCCGCCCGGATCTGCTGCGCCGTGGTCGGGCAGGAGTCCTCGCAGTTCGTGTAGAGGAACGTCACGATCGTCACGTCGCCGCCCAGCTTGGCCGGCTTGCCCTCTTCGTCGGTGAGCCCGTCGAGGGGCTGCACCGGGATCTCCGGCCGGATCGCGCCGGCGTACCCGGAGGCGTCCTGACTGGCGGCCGCGCTCGTCGGCAGGCCGGGCGTGCCGAGGAACAGCCAGCCGGTGAGTCCGAGCATGAACATCAGCCCGAAGCCGATGACGGTCAGTCTGATGCGGGCGCCCATGGCCTCCGCAGCGTACGAAACCCGACGGCTCGCGCGCGGCGGTTCCCGCGCCGCGATGGACCGGTCTCAGTCGTCGCGCAGGCGGGGATCGTCGTTCCATTGGGGGTCGTCCTCGCCCTCCCACCCGTCCTCAGCGGCCTCGCGGTCGCGTTCCCTCTTGGCCGTCCACCAGAGCACGGAGCCGATGATCACCATCGGGGCGGCGTAGAGGACGGACTCGTACCAGTGGCCGAGATGTGCGACGACGAACATGACGATCAGACGGCCGACAGGAGCCAGAGGCCGGTGCAGGTGAAGATCACGGCGACGACCAGCATCGCACGCTGCGAGCGGGCCGCCCGACTCTTCGGGAACCGCTCGAGGGCGCGGTCGTGCGACAACACGAGCGAGGCGACGTGGCCCGTGAGCAGTGCTGCGACCTGCAGGTACCAGATGGCGTTGGAGCTCAGCCAGCTGTAGTCGATGGTCCAGCCCGCCGTGCCGAGCCACCCCCCCGTGCCTGGGGCGAGCTCCCGGCCGAGCGGATTGGAGAGCAGCTGCGGGATCGCCTGCCCCTGGAACGCCAGGAGCGAGAGGTAGTGGCCGACGGCGTACGCCACACCGATGGGCACGAGTGCGGGCGCGAAATCGGTCACGAGCTGGCGGACCGATGGCGGTCCCGAGCGAGGCTTCACCGACGTGGGGGCCCCGGATGCCTTGCCGGGAGCGTCGCGGGGTTCGTCACCGCGGTCGGCCTTGCGCTCGGCGGACGCCTTGCTCGCCTCGGCGGCAGCGCGTCGACGGGCGGCCGGACTGATCATGCCGCGCGTGCCCGCGAACACGAGGCCCGTCACGAAGCCGACGGCGAGGAGCATCCCGATCGTGAGCACGAAGGCGTTCGCCCATGTGGCCGAGAGGCCGGTCTTCGCGACCTCGGTGGCGAGGTCGCCCGTGAGGGATCCGAGGAGATCTCCGCCGGAGAGGCCGTCCCACGTGGTGGTGCCGATCGCGACGAGGACGACGGCCGCGTCGCCCGGGACGGCGCGGCGGGCGGCGGTGCCGACGGTGGGCGCGCGGCCGTAGAGCGTGCCGCGATCCCAGCGGACCGGAGCCAGCGTGGCGACCCATCCGAACCAGACGGCGAACGGGTCGCAACGCGAGATCCATGGCTCCGTGCCGTAGAGGCTCATGCCCACGCCGTGCACCAGGCAGAAGAGCACGACGAGAACGGCGAGCTGCGACGGGTCGCCGCGGCCGGGGAACGCGAGCTCCACCCAGGCAAAGGCCAGCAGGCCGAGTGCGGCCGGCCAGCGACCGAATCGCTCGGGCAGCACCAGCGGCGCGGGGAGCGCGTCGCCCGCCACCTTGCCGGCGATCCAGCCGGTGGCGCGACCCATCGCGCGAAGTGGATTGATGGCGGCATAGAGGTCGCCGACGAGCAGGGAGAGAAACGGCACGCCGACCCACAGGCCGACGAAGATCGCCGTCGGGGTCCAGTTGGCGGTGTCGATCTGGATGCCGGCGAACCCGGCATAGATCGTGAGACCCAGCAGTGCGATGCCGAGGAGTCCGAACGGGATCTCCAGCCAGGCGGGCACGGAGAGCAGGCGCCGCTCCCGGGCCTTGCCGAGGCGCGGCTCACGCCAGAGTGCGCCGAGGCCCACGAACGACACGAGCAGCACGGCGGTGGCGGCCCAGGCGAACAGCCACGCGGGGACCGGGAGGTCGCGGCGACCGACCAGGCCGTGCGCCTGTGCGGCCGCTGGCAACGCGAGCACGATGGCCGCAGTGAAGAGGGCGATCAGCCGGGGCACCTGCGGCATCCTACGCCCGTGTAACCCGCCGCGGCGCACTCGCTGGTCCGGCCCTGAACGCAGGACGGGGCGACCCGAAGGCCGCCCCGTACGCGTGGCTCAGTGAGCCGGATGCTGATCGCGCGGAGCGCGAGCGGCGTTACTTCTTGGCGGCCTTGCAGGCGATCGTGTCGGACGCGGTGGCGGTGTCGCCGTTGCGGAACTTGAACTCGCCCTTGAAGACGTAGCCGCCCTTGGGGCAGTTGTTGAGCTCGATGAGACCGACGGTCTTCTTGCCCTTCTTCACGGTCTTCTTGTCGAAGTTGAGCTTGAAGTCGAGGATCTGCTGGAACGTGTCCGGCTGGATGATGACCTGGAGGCTCTCCTGGACGTTGAAGTCGAAGGAGTACTGACCGCCCTTGAGCGCGACCTTGCC
>JAURVW010001027.1 GCA_030655275.1 Solirubrobacteraceae bacterium | reverse complement strand
GGCGCCGTGTAGGAGCCAAGCGCTTTGCGCGCCAGGCTCCGAGGCGCCCCGGAGGGTCTGCCGGCCACCCGACCCGACCGGACCTAGGAGCCGGTGAGGTACCAGCCGCGTCCGCGCTTTTCGAGCTTGCCGTCCTGCTCGAGGGCGGGAAGGACGCGGTAGAGGTAGTTCTGGTTGATGCCCATGCGCTCGGCGATCTCGCCGGCGGTGAGGCCCGGCTCCTTCGTGACGGCCTCGATGGCCTCCTGGGCGCGGGTGCCGGTGCCACGCGGGCGGCCGCGGCGTGCGCCGCCAGCGGACTGCGTGCGTGCGGCGGGGGTGCGGTTCACACCATCGAGGGCGTCGAGGGCGGCCTGCAGGCGCTCATGTTCTTCGACGTAGCCGCGCAGCTCTTCGAGGCGCGACTTGATCTCGTTCTTCTTGTCGTCCAGGAAATCGGACATGTAGGTACTCCTCTGTGTGAAGTTCGGGGGAGAGCTTCACTGTCGGGAAACGTACACCACATCGTGGTCGTGGGCGAAAGTCAGTGGGCGAAAGGCTGCGATGTGTCGCTTCGGTCTTACCCGTTCGATACGAAGCGATGCGCGTATTCGTAGTGCACTGTCACACCGTTCGGGTGCGTGTCGATGGTCAGCTGCCGTCGATCAGGGTGGCGAGTCGATCGAGCGAACTGATCGCCTCCTGCTCCGGGGTGTCGCCCACGAGCGCCTTGGAGGCGACGGCGCCGAGGAGGCCGCCGGGGGCAGCGAACTCGTTGCGGTAGCGCAGGCTGGTGCCGCCGCCCGGCAGGGGAGTGAGGTCCTGCTGGATGCTGGCCTTCGAACGCGCGGGGCCGCGGCCGCTCCAGCTGATGTGTCGGTCGGTCTCGAGGACGTCGAGTTTCCAGTTGACGACGAACGGTGCGCCACGCAGGACGTACCGCTGCTTGCATTTCCAACCGGGAACGGGCGTACCGGGGTCGACGCTGAGCACGGCGCGGCAGATGGTGACCCATTCCGGGGTGCGTGGGATGTCGAGCAGGTACGCGAAGACCGTGCTGGGATCTGCCTTGAGCTCGACGGTGACGTCTACTGGTGCCATGTCAGTCCTTGTCGGAGGTGGTGTCGCCGTTGCGCAGCGCGTGTTCGATGGCCGCGGTGAGGTGGTGGCGAGGCGTTGGCAGGTCGATCTCGCGCGGGGCGTCCGGACGCGCGAGGAGGTCCGAGCCGAGGCTCTGGATGAGCGGCTCCACGAGGCCGAGGTCCTCGCCGGCGATCGCGGCCGCCACCGGCGCCGTGAGGGCGTTGACCGTCAGGGGGAAGGGGAGGACGGGGCGACCGACGAGGAGGTGGTCGGCGATCGCGGAGATCAGCTCCTGGTAGGTGACGACGTCGGGGCCGACCGCGTCCCAGATGGAGAGGCGCTGGTCGACCGGTGCGGTGGCCGCGGCGACGAGGGCGCGCACGAGGTCGCGTTCGTCGATCGGGCTGGTGCGGTGATGTCGCCATGGCGGGAGTGGCAGGACCGGCATGCGTTCGACGAGGTGGCGCAGGAACCGGAAGGAGCGAGAGTCCGCGCCGATGACGATCGACGCGCGCAGGCACACGACCTCGGCGCCGCGGGAGGCGAGCGCGTGCTCGACGGCGAGGCGGCTGCGGACGTGCGTGGAGTACTCGGACTCCGGCTTGTCGGGCGTCAGCACGCTCATGTAGACGATGCGCCGCAGGCCTGCGTCGTCGGCCTCCGCGGCGAACCGCTTCGCGGCCGCGAGTTCCTCGGAGACGTAGTCGGTGCGCCCCTCCATCGAATGCACGAGGTAGTACGCGACGTCGACGTCCTGGAGCGCCTCGTGGACCCCCTCACCGGTGTTGAGGTCGCCCTGCACCACGGGGACGCGGGCGCGGACGTGGTCGGGTGTACGGGCGAAGCCGCGCACGTCGTGACCGGCCGCGGGGAGGGCGTCCGCGAGGAGGTCTCCGACGTAGCCGCTGATCCCCGTGATGAGCGCGCGCATGTGCTCAGCGTACGGGCGCCACGGACGGCGCGACCACGCAGCGGGCGGTCAGCCGCGCGGCGTTCGGGGTCCGGTCGCGAATCCCTGGCGCGGATCGGTGCACGATCGGGGCCGGTCCCGCTCCGAGCGGGTTTTTCCGATGTCCCCCGGAGGTCTCGTTTTCCGCTCTGAGCGGGAACGCCGGTCGCACTCGGCTCGCAGACTTGCTTTGGTGATCGGGGCCCTGCGACGGGCCCCTCGAACCTCATGTCACCTGCGCCCCGCACATCCGAACCGAAGCCCAGCTGTGAGGGTTGCTTCTTTGGTCGGCAGAAGCTCTGCGCGCTTGAGCTCGACTCCCCGTGCGCGACGTTCCGCCCCGACGGTCCGGACGGTCTGCAGCCCCAGCGTCAGCTGCGCTTCGCGTTCCGCGTGGCCGACGGCGCGACCCCTGAACTACCCCGCCGCCATGCTCCTCGGCGTTCCCCGCGGCGCACCCCGGGCATCCGCACCGACCAGCCGATCCTCACGCCCGCCTTCGCGGGCTGACGGCCCGGCCCGCGCCCTGTGGTGCGCGGCCCGCGGACGATCCCCGTATGCAGGTTCGTCCCCCGCACTACCCCTCACCGCTGGTGAGGGATAGAGTCCCGCGAGGTGGCCGACGACCGAGGAAACCTCACTGTCCTGGGCGCCTCGCCCTCGTGGCAGAACGCCGGTGAGGCGTGCTCGTCGTATCTCGTCGACGTCCCTGGCACGCGCCTCCTGATCGACTGCGGCAACGGTGCGTTCAGCGAGCTGCGCAAGCACTGCGACTACCTGAGCGTCGATGCGATCGCCATCACGCACACGCACGGCGACCACATGCTCGACCTGCTGCCGATGGCGTACGCGCTGCTCTACTCGCCGCGCGCGCTGCGCGGGGAGTCGCGCCGCCCCAAGCTCTTCCTGCCGCCCGGCGCCGCCGATCGCATGCGCGCGATCTTCGACCTCATCGATCGCGCCGAGCTGCTCGACCTCGCGTACGACGTGGTCGAGTACGACCCGGCCGAGGCGCTGCCGCTCCCCGGGCTGGAACTCACCTTCGCGCCGGTCCCGCACTTCGTCCCGACCCACGCGATCAGCGTCGAGGCCGCGACGGGCGGGCGCCTCGTGTTCGGCGCCGACCATCGTCCGTCGCAGCGCATCATCGACTTCGCACGGGGCGCCGACCTGCTCCTGCTCGAGGCGACGCTCATGTTCCCCGAGGATGGGGTGCGCGGCCACATCACGTCGGTGGAGGCCGCCGAGATCGCGGTCGAGGCCGAGGTCGACCAGCTCGTGCTCACGCACATGTCGGACGAGCTCCCGCGCGATCAGCTCTTGCAGCAGGCCATCGCGATCCACGCGAACACGACGCTCGCCCACCCGGGCGCGTCGTACGTCTTCTAGCGACCCCGCGGGGTCCACGGTCCACCGGACGGGCGAGGCCCGTGGCAGGAGCGGTGCGAAACGCCGCGACCGCGACGCTAGGCTGGGCCCCTCATGTCGACCGATCGTGATCTGTTCGCCGGCTTCGACCGCATGCGCCGCGAGATGGACGAGCTCTTCGGAGACGTCTTCGACCGCGCGCTCGCGCCGCGCCGGGCCGGATTCACGCCGCGCGTCGACGTCTATTACACGCAGCAGCCCGCTGCCGCGGTGATCGCGATCGACCTCGCGGGCATCACGCTCGAGGACCTCGCGATCGACGTGCAGGGACGGGTGGTCCGCATCGCCGGACGTCGCCCGCCCGTCGTCGCGCAGGGCCGGGTCTACCAGCAGCTCGAGATCGAGCACGGGCCGTTCGAGCGTGTCATCGAGCTCGGCGCCGACCTGGAGTCCGAGGCTGCGCGCGCGAACTACGTCGACGGCGTCCTGGAGATCGAGCTTCCGATCGCCCGCCGCAATCTGCCCACCCGCAGCGTGCCGGTCACGCGCGGCGAGGGTGAGGGCGAGGCATGAGCGGTCCCTCGGAACTGATCGTCGTCGGGGCCGACGGCAACCCGGTCGACGGTCCCCCGCCGGTTCCGCCCGCCCTCGGCGTGCTTCCGCTGCGCGAGACCGTTCCCTTTCCCGACATCGTCATCCCGCTCGCCGTCGGGCAGGAGCGCTCGCTCAAGCTGCTCGACGACGCGCTGGCCGGCGACCGTCGTTTCCTGATGGTCGCCTCGAAGGAGGCCGGGGTCGAGGCACCGGACCCCGAGCAGCTCTACGAGGTCGGCGTGATCGGCACGATCGCGCGCATGATGAAGGTGCCGGACGGCACCTCCCGACTGCTCGTGCAGGGCGGCCAGCGGGTGCGGATCCTGCGCTGGACGCAGCGTGAGCCGTACCTCGTCGCGACGATCGAGGAGATCCCCGAGATCGTCAACGAGAGCGACGAGCTCACCGCCCTCGTGCGCGAGGTGCAGCGCACCTTCCTCGAGATCGTCGAGGCGGTCCCGTACCTCCCCGAGGAGCTGCAGCTCGCCGTCGCCAACATCGAGGATGCCTCCCAGCTGAGCTACCTGATCGCGAGCGCGCTGCGCATCACGCCGGGTGAGAAGCAGGAGCTGCTCGAGCAGCCCGACGTGGAGCTGCGCCTGCGCCGGCTCGTCGCGCTCCTCGCGCGCGAGCTCGACGTGATCTCGATCGGCACGCGCATCCAGGACCAGGTGCAGTCCGAGCTCGACAAGGGCCAGCGCGAGTTCGTCCTGCGTCAGCAGCTGCGCGCGATCCAGGCCGAGCTCGGGGAGGACGACGACACCCAACGCGAGATCGACGAACTCCGCGCGCGCCTCGACGCCCACGACCTGCCCGAGGAGATCCGCAAGACCGCCGAACGCGAGCTCGGTCGCCTCGCCGCGATCCCCGCGGCCTCGCCCGAGCACGGCGTCGTGCGCACCTACCTGGAGTGGATCGCCGACCTGCCGTGGGGCGCGGGCGAGCACGAGGAGGTCGACCCGATCGACCTCACGCTCGCCAAGGACGTCCTCGACGGCGACCACTACGGCCTCGACCAGGTGAAGGACCGCATCCTCGAGCATCTCGCCGTGCTCTCGCTCTCGCACGAGTCGCGCGGCACGATCCTCTGCCTCGCCGGGCCTCCCGGCGTCGGCAAGACCTCGCTCGGCCGCTCGATCGCCCGCGCGATGGACCGGTCCTTCCAGCGTCTGTCCGTCGGCGGTGTGCGCGACGAGGCCGAGATCCGTGGTCATCGCCGCACGTACGTCGGCGCGATGCCCGGCTCCGTGATCCGTGCGATGCGCGACGCCGGCACCACGAACCCGGTGATCCTCGTCGACGAGATCGACAAGATGGCGTCGGGGTATGGCGGCGACCCGACCGCCGCCATGCTCGAGGTGCTCGACCCCGAGCAGAACGCCACCTTCCGCGACCACTTCCTCGACCTGCCGTACGACCTCTCCGGCGTCACCTTCATCTGCACGGCGAACGAGCTCGACCGGATCCCCGGCCCGCTGCGCGACCGCATGGAGATCGTGACGATCGCCGGTTACACGGAGCGCGAGAAGCTCGAGATCGCCAAGCGCTACCTCGTGCCACGTCAGCTCGAGCGGGCCGGCCTGCGACGCGGCCAGGTGAACTTCAGCGACGCCGCCCTGCGCACGATCATCGCCCAGTACACCCGCGAGGCGGGCGTCCGTGGCCTCGACCGGGCGATCCGATCGGTCACCCGCAAACTGGCCAGGCAGGTCGCCGAAGGCACCCTCACGGGCCGCACCAGCCTCTCGTCGGCCAAGGTGAAGGAGCTGCTCGGGAACCAGCGTCGCGAGAAGACCCGCCGGCGTCGCAGCTCCAACCCCGGCGTCGCGAGCGGGCTCGCGTGGACCCCGGTCGGCGGCGACGTGCTCTACATCGAGGCGGCCGCGACGCCCGGCAACGGACGGCTCCTGCTCACCGGTCAGCTCGGCGACGTGATGCGCGAGTCGGGGCAGGCGGCTCACACCTGGCTCCGAGGGCACCTCGCCGACGTCGCCCCCGAGGCGCCCGCCGACTGGTTCAAGACCCACGACGTCCACATCCACGTGCCGGCCGGCGCGATCCCGAAGGACGGACCGTCCGCCGGGATCACGATGGCGACGGCACTGAGTTCGCTCGTCTCTGGACGCCCCGTACGTGACGACGTGGCGATGACCGGCGAGATCACGCTGACCGGCGACGTGCTTCCGATCGGCGGGCTCAAGGAGAAGGCGCTCGGCGCCCAGGACCTCGGTTACCGGACGGTGATCGCACCGGCGCGCAACGCCAGCGACCTCGAGGACTTCCCCGACTCACTCCGGGAGAGCGTCGACTTCCATTTCGTCGAGCGCATCGACGACGTGCTGGAGATCGCGCTGAAGGCGAGGCCGCGGAAGCGGCGCTGACCGGCCCTGGCAAGAAGCCGGGGCGCCGACCGCGCCAAAAAGGGGCGGGGTCGGGCTATGCTGACGGGGAGCCGATTTTGGATACCACGTGACTCTGGGCGCGCCACCAGCAGGGTGGGCGGTCGGGTCTGTGGGAAGGAGAGACCACATGGCAGCCAAGGACCGCGCGGAGCAGGGAGCCCATCAGGGCCAGGCCCTGTTCGAGGCGCTTCGAGACAACCCGTACGTGCAGCGCGTACTCGCCGACGAGGACCTGCGTGATCAGGTCCGCGACGCGTACGACAACGGCCGCTCGGCCTACGCTCGCGCCAACAAGGCCAAGCGCCCGACGCAGGCGCTCCTGAAGGACAAGAAGCTGCAGAACGACCTGCGCTCCGCGTTCTTCTCGGCGAAGGCCGCCCAGGAAGCGTTCCGCGACGCTCCGCAGGCGCCCAAGGGCCGCCGCGGCGGCAAGGGCAAGCTCGTCCTGCTCGCGCTCGTCGGCACCGGTGTGGCGCTCGTCGCCTCGAGCGGTCTGCGCGACAAGGTGCTCGACCTGCTGTTCGGTCCGGAGGAGACGTTCGACTACGTCCCCACCTCCAACGGCAACGGCACCGCTGCAGCCGCCGCTCCGGCGGCCACGAGCAACGCCTCCTAGAGCACTCCGCAGAGCCGAGCCCGCCGTCAGCGGCGGGCCGAGCAGCGAAAAGAGAGGGCGCCCCGCGGGGCGCCCTTTTTCGTTCCCTAGAAGCCGAAGCGTTCGAGCAGACCGACCTTGCGCGCGGACGCCTTGGTCGGAGGGCCGAACACGGAGTGCTTGCCCGTGAGCAGGCTGCGGTCGCCAGCGACCCAGAGGCGACGCTGGAGGATGAGCTTGACCGGGTTCGCGCGCTCGCCGACGATGTCGATGAAGTCCGCCAGCGTCGTCTTGATGCTGACGGTCGGGGCGGGATGGCGAGTCTGGTGGTACTCCAGGGCGCCGCCGCTCTGGAGGAAGTAGCGCGGGCCGACGTCGGTCAGGTCGAACTGGACGACGGTGCCATCCTTCGGCGGGTTGCCGGCGATGAGGTTGCGCATCATCTCGAAGAGCAGGGTGACGTCCTCGGGCCTCGTGCTCTTGGGCAGGCGGCCCTCGCCGAGGTAACCGGCTTCGAGCATCTGCAGGACCATGCGGCCCTGCTCCTCGAAGGAGATGTCGGGGTTGATGGTGAGCGCGCGGCGGCGCTGCGCCTCGGTGAGACCGACACCGCGCATGCGCGAGGTGAGGGCGCGCATCGAGTCGGCGTAGAGCTCCTCGAGGTTGAGACCGAGCGGAGCGAGCATCTCCTTGCCCTCCTCCGGGAAGGCGAAGGCCGTCAGATAACTGCCGGCGTCGCGGATGGCGTCGATGATGACGTCGCCGATGCCCTCCGGGTCCTCCTGGTAGAGGTCGGCCAGGGTCTTCATGCCGAACGCGATGTGGCGCTGCTCGTCGATCGCGATGTTCCGCAGTCCGTCGAGGAACCCGGGAAGCACGTCGGCGCGCTCGAGCCACGCCTCGATCATGTGCTGGCCGGGCTGCGCGAGCGTGCCCTCCACGACGATGTGGTAGTTCGTGATGGCCTCGGCGAACTTGTACTTCGACTTGTCGGTACGGAGCTGCTGCGCGACGTTGGCGAGGTTGCGGAACGTCTCCTTGTGGCCCCACGTGAGGTAGCCCTTGGTCGCATCGAGGCCGGAGCCGGCAGAGCCGTCGCCGAGCCCGACCACCTCGTGCATGAAGCGGTTGAAGAAGACCGAATGACGCGACTCGTCGACCTGCTGGGTCGTGAGGAAGTACGTCTGCTCCTCGAGCGGCGCTGCCTCGACGTACGGGGAGAGGTCGTCGGCGACCTCGTCCTCGCCATGGAAGAAGAGCGCGAAGAACCAGAGTGCGGCCTTGCGCTCCTCGGGCGTGAGCTTCTCCTGCCAGTCGATCCGGTCCTGCGTGAAGTCGATCTCGGTGGCCAGCCAGTGGCCGCGCTCCCACCGGGCGTAGAGGTCCGAATATGAGATGTTCTGGGTCGCCTGGGACGCAGCGGCGGTGCTCATGGTCACATAGTACCGCGGAAACGGGTGATTGTCGCGAAGCCGAACGCTCCTGACTCCTGCTCAACTTCGCGGGGCACCTTCGATGAGCGCCACTCTGGTAACTCGGATTTCAGCGCCGGGGCGGCATTGGGCCTCGAAGAGGAGCGTTTCGGCGCCCGTCACCGGCGTCCACCGGCAACATCGGCTGGCGGTTCAGCGGTCGGCGATGAGTCCACGGCGGGTGAGCGCCGCATCGACGGTCGACACGATCGCCCAGAGGGCGAGCCCCAGCGCGGCAAGCAGGAGCACGCACGCGAAGGTGATCGTGGTGCGCCCGTCGCGGTCGTAGATGAGGAGCAGGCGGCCGAGGCCGTCGGTCGCGCCGACGAGCTCAGCGGCGACGGCGCCGGGCACCGCCAGCAGCGAGGACACCCGCGCTCCGGACAGCAGCGCGGGCACCGCGGCGGGGAGCTCGACGAGCCGCAGTCGCCGGAGCCGACCGGCGCCGGCGCCTCGCAGGAGCTCGTCGACCGCCTCGTCGGCCTGGCGGACGCCCGTGGCGACGGCGACGATCACGGGGAAGACCGCGATGAGGGTCACGACGATGATCTTCGGCTCGATCCCGAACCCGAGCCACGTGACCAGCAGTGGGGCGAGCGCGATGACGGGGATCGTCTGGGAGACGACGAGGAGCGGTTCGAGCGCGAGCCTGGCGGGCCTGGCGACGGCGATGAGGACGCCGATCGCGAACCCGACCGCCAGGGCGACCGACAGTCCCAGGACGGCTTCGATGGCGGTGGTCGCGGCGGCGGGGAGGAGGACGTCGCGCGCGTCGACGAGCGCACCCCAGGCGTCGCTGGGCGCGGGGAGGGTGTTCGGTGAGGCGCCGGAGATCGCACAGCCGAGCTCCCAGAGGCCGAGCAGGGCGACGATCGCGAGGAGCGTGCGCAGGAACGAGCTCCTCATCGCGAGGTCGCCAGGGCGGAGAGCAGGTCGTCGGCGAGCAGCCCTTGCAGCTCCGCCGTGCGGATCGCGGGAGCGGGCGGGACGCGCTCGAGCGCGATGCGGCCGGGCCGCCCGGCGAGCACGAGGACGCGATCGGCGACGCGGGCGGCCTCCGTCGGCTCATGGGTCACGAGGATCACGCTGCGCCCGGCACGCGCGACCGTTCGGACGCGGTCCTGAGCCGCCCGGCGCTCAACTGCGTCGACGGCGGAGAGGGGCTCGTCGAGCAGCACGACCGGCCGGGCGAGCGCGAGCACGCCGGCGAGCAGCAGGCGCTGTCGCTCTCCGCCCGACAGGGCCGCTCCGCGCCGTCCGCCGCGCCGCAGGAGTGCCGGGTCGCCGGCCGCCAGGGCCTCACGGG
>JAURVW010001023.1 GCA_030655275.1 Solirubrobacteraceae bacterium | reverse complement strand
GCGTAGCCGATGGCGAAGAACAGCAGGATGTCGAGCGCCACGATGAGGGCGACCGCGGCGATCAGCTTGTACGCGTTCGGGTGCTGGCGCGGCGGCGCCGCGGCCTTTTTCGCAGCGCGCCGTTGCGCCGCCCCCGATTTCGGGGGCTTGGGCGCCTTGGGCGGCTTCTGGCGCTTTTTCCGCTTGCCGAGCCCCTCGAGTTGGGAGCGCGGCGGGGCAGGCGCCTGCGTGCGGTCCTCCGGCGTGCTCATCGGTCGACCTCCGGGGTGCGGACGGCATGTGCGAGGGCGAGCGTCCCGCAGATCACCACGAAACCGTCGGGCCCGGCGGCGGTGCGGGCCGCTGCCACGGCGTCGAGCGGGGCGTCGACGACCGTCACGGCGGCGCCGGGCAGCTCGTTGCGGATGATGATGGCGAGCTGCTGGGGCGGCAGGGCGCGGGGCGATCCGCAGTCGCAGAGCACGAAGCCGTCGACGACCGAGCCGAGCTCGGCGGCCATCGCAGCGGCGTCCTTGTCGGCGAAGACGCTCATCACGGCGACGCCACCGCCCTCGTGGCCGGCCTGCGCGAGCGAGGCCGCGAGCGCGCGAGCCCCGGCGGGGTTGTGGGCGCCGTCGAGGATGGTGGTGGGCCGCTCGCCGATCGTCTCGAAGCGCGCGGGCATCGCGAAGGCGGCGGCGACCTCGCGCACGATGCGTAGGTCGAGGGCGCCGATGTACGCCTCGCAGACGGCGCGGGCGAGCGCGAAGTTGCGTTGTTGGTAGGGCGCGCCGAGCTTGCGGTCGAGTGGTTCGGGCTTGGCCGTCACCACCTGCGCGCCGATGCGGGCGCAGTGGTCGCGGGCGACGATCGTGGCGGCCTCGCTCAGGTCGGCGCCGAGCACCAGCGTGGCGCCCTCGGTCACCACGGCCACCTTCTCGGCCGTGATCGCCTCGATCGTGTCGCCGAGCAGCTGGGTGTGGTCGAGGTCGACGCTCGTGAGCGCCACCACGGGCGCGCCCAGCACGTTCGTCGCGTCGAGCCGGCCGCCGAGGCCGGCCTCGATCACGAACACGTCGGCGGCGGCCGCGGTGAGGGCGACGAAGGCCGTTGCCGTGTGCGCCTCGAACTGGGTGACGGGGTCGCCGGGGCGGTCGACGCGCTCGGCGGCGCGGGCGACGGCGGCGACGGCCAGCGCGTGCTGCTGGGCCGTGATCGGTCGGCCCGCGAGCTCGATCCGCTCACGGAGGTCGTGCAGGTGCGGGGAGAGGTAGGCGCCGGGCCGACGGCCATGGGCCTGCAGGAGCGCGGCGACCATGCGGGTCGTCGACGACTTTCCGTTCGTCCCGACCACGTGGATCGCCGGCACCGAGCTCTGCGGGGCACCGAGCTCCACGAGCAAGCGCTCCATGCGGTCGAGCGCGAAGCGCCAGCCGACGAGGTCGCGGGCCGTCAGCCAGGCGTCGGCGTCCGCGTCGGTCCACAGCACGCCGGGCGCCGGCGCGGGGACGAGCCTCGGGGGTTCGGCGGGGACGGCCGAGAGTCCGCCGGGGGCGACCCCGCGCCCGCCGGGCATCGCCGAGAGTCCGCCCGGCGCCCCGGTCGGCCGACCCGG
>JAURVW010001022.1 GCA_030655275.1 Solirubrobacteraceae bacterium | reverse complement strand
CGGCCACTGGGCCGACACGCCCGTCCTGCTCATCACCGGCGCCTCGAGCGGCATCGGCGCCGAGACCGCCCGCATGGCGATCGCCCGCGGACGTCGCGTCGCGCTCGCCGCCCGCTCGACCGACAAGCTCGCGGCGCTCGTCGAGGAGTTCGGCGGCCCCGATCACGCGGTCGCGATCACGACGGACGTGACCGACTTCGCGAGCGTCGAAGCGGCGGTCGGCGCCGCAAAGGACCACTTCGGCCGGCTCGACGCCGTCTACGCCAACGCCGGGTTCGGTGCGGAGCGCTCGTTCCTCGGCGACGACGTCGACCACTGGCGCGAGATGGTCCTCACGAACGTGCTCGGTGCCGCCTTCACGATCCGCGCCGCGCTCCCCACCCTCTACGAGACCGACGGCGTCGGTCACCTCCTGCTCACCGGCTCCGTCGCCGGCCGCGTGAACCTCCCCGGCTCGCTCTACAGCGTGACCAAGTGGGCCGTCCACGCCATGGGCGAGTCGCTGCGGCAGGAGGTCGACGGCAAGGTGCGGGTCACCACGATCGCCCCCGGCAAGGTCGACACGCCGTTCTTCGACAATCCGGTCACGGACGCACTGCAGCCCGAGGACATCGCCCGTGCGGTCCTCTATGCCCTCGACCAGCCGGCGCACGTCGACGTGAACGAGATCCTCCTGCGGCCGACGAAGCAGCCCAACTGAGCGCCCCCGGGAACGCGAAAGGCGCCGCCCCGGTCGAAACCGGGACGGCGCCTCTCAAATGCTCGGGTGAGCAGGCGACGCGCTAGGCGGCGGCCTTCTCGTCCGCGTTCTGGTGGGGCTGCACGGAGATCGTGCGGCCACGCCAGCCGGTGGTGAACTGCACCTTGCCGGGGCGGGTCGCGAACACGGTGTGGTCGCGGCCGAGGCCGGTGCCCTCACCGCTGCGGAAGCGGGTGCCACGCTGACGGACGATGATCTCGCCGCCGGTGACTGCCTGGCCTGCGAACAGCTTGACGCCGAGGCGCTTGCTGTTTGAATCGCGGCCGTTCTTGGATGAGCCGAGGCCCTTCTTATGCGCCATTGATCTGGTCCACCTTGATCCGCGTGAGCTCCTGGCGATGACCGGTGGTCCGCTTGTAGCCGCGCTTGGGCTTGAACTTGAAGATGCGGATCTTCTCTCCGCGCTCGTGCCCGACGACCTTGGCGGTCACCTTGGCCGAGGCGAGCTTGTCGCCGGCGAAGGTGATGTCGGTCGAGCGCACGAGGAGGGGCTGCAGTTCGACCGTGGAGTCGACGTCGGCCGCGAGGCGCTCGACGAGGAGCTCCTGCCCGGACTCGACGCGGTACTGCTTACCACCTGTTTTGACGATCGCGTATGCCATGTCAGCTCTCTGAAGACTTCGCAGATCCGCGGGACGCGGACGTGCGGCGGCGCACTCGACGGCGCCGCGGAGCCGGTGATTCTACGGCATCGCCGGACTCGGCGTCGGCCGGAGCTCCGTCGGCCCCGTCGGGGCTCCCGTCCGCCGGGGCCGGCGGAGCGTCTGCCGCCTCCGCGACGACGTCCGCGCTGGCCGGCGAATCCTCGGCCGCGGCGGCCGCAGCCTC
>JAURVW010001020.1 GCA_030655275.1 Solirubrobacteraceae bacterium | reverse complement strand
GCGTAGCGACGGCCGGATCCACCGAGCACGCGAATCGTCAGGAGTTCCTTGGCGCCGGTGTTGTCGGCGACCTTGACTCGTGATTCTTGCTGCAGCATTTACTTGGCCTTTTCCAGGATCTCGACCAGGCGCCAGCGCTTGGACGCGGACAGGGGACGGGTCTCGTTGATGAGGACGAGGTCGCCGATGCCGGCGCTGTTGGTCTCGTCGTGCGCCTTCACCTTGGAGGTGCGGCGGATGACCTTGCCGTACAGCGGGTGCTTCACGCGGTCCTCGACCTCGACGACGATGGTCTTGTCCATCTTGTCGGAGGTGACGTAGCCGCGGCGGGCCTTGCGGTAGCCGCGCGCCGCCTCGTCCTTCACGTCGTGCGAAGCCGACTCGTGCCCCGCGACGACCTTCTCTTCGGTCTTAGCCATTACTTGGCCTCCTCAGCGTCGGCGGCGGGCGCGGCAGCGTCTGCCTCGGTCGCCTTCTTGGTCTTCTTGGTGGCCTTGGCGGGCTTCGCCTCGACCTCGACGGGCGCGGGCGTCGGGCGGATGCCCAGCTCGCGCTCGCGGATGACCGTGTAGATGCGAGCGATGTCGCGCTTCACGGCACGGAGACGGCCGTGGCTTTCGAGCTGCCCGGTCGCCGACTGGAAGCGCAGGTTGAACAGCTCTTCCTTGGCCTTGCGAAGTTCCTCGAGAAGTCGGGAATCTTCGAACGTGTCGAGCTCCGCCGAGGCGAGCTCCTTAGAACCGATCGCCATTACGCGTCGCCCTCCTCGCGCTTGATGATGCGTGCCTTGAGAGGCAGCTTGTGAATTGCTCGGGTGAGTGCCTCGCGGGCGACGGTCTCGTTGACACCGCTCAGCTCGAAGAGCACACGGCCCGGCTTGACGTTCGCGACCCACCACTCGGGCGAACCCTTACCGGAACCCATGCGGGTCTCGGCAGGCTTCTTCGTGAGCGGACGGTCGGGGTAGATGTTGATCCACACCTTGCCACCGCGCTTGATGTGACGCGTCATGGCGATACGAGCGGACTCGATCTGACGGTTGGTCACGTACGCGGGGGTGATGGCCTGGATGCCGTACTCACCGAAGTTCACCTTCGTGCCACCGGTGGCCTGGCCACTGCGACCCGGGTGGTGCTGCTTGCGGTGCTTGACTCGACGGGGGATAAGCATGGTTACGCCTCAACTCCTGCTGCGACCGGTGCGTCCGCCTTGGGGGCGGAGTTGCGGCGCGGACGGTCACGGTCGCCGCGCTCGGGGCGCGAGGACTTCTGGTTGGCCTGCTCGCGGGCGAGCTCCTTGTTGGTGATGTCGCCCTTGTAGATCCACACCTTCACGCCGATGCGACCGAACGTCGTCTTGGCCTCGTAGAAGCCGT
>JAURVW010001018.1 GCA_030655275.1 Solirubrobacteraceae bacterium | reverse complement strand
ACCGTGCACACCGGGAACGCGACCCGTCTGCTGGTGTTCGGCGCGCGCTTCGATCAGCAGGGTCGGCCCTGGCTGCGCGTACAGCTACCGATCCGGCCGAACGAGCGCGCCGGCTGGATCCGCGCGGACGAGACCCGCATCGAGTCCACGGACGTCTTCATCCGCGTGCGTCTCGAGGCCCGCACCATCTCCGTCTATCGCGCCGGCCGGCTCTGGTCGCGGTCCCGCGCGGTGATCGGGGCGCCGAAGACGCCGACGCCGCGAGGCCTGTTCGCGATCTACGAGACCGCATACCAGGGCGGCTCGAAGGGCTTCCTGGGCTCATGGGCCCTGCACCTCACGGCCTTCTCGAACGTGCTCGACAACTATGGCGGTGGCCCCGGCCGAGCGGCCATCCACGGCCGTGGCCCGGAGTCCATCAAGGAAGCCGCGCTCGGCGAGGCGAAGTCCCATGGCTGCGTCCGCGTGCCGAACTCGTTCGTCGAGTGGCTCCGCACGCGCGCGCCCGCCGGAACGCCGGTGCAGATTACGCTGCGCTGAGCGACGGAAGCGGCCGCTCAGAAGGCGCTGAGCCGTGGGAACAGCCCCAGAACGACGAACGCCCTCCGGTTGGAGGGCGTTCGAGGGGCATGGACGTGGCCGGCCGACGGGGCCGGCCACGTGTCATGGGTGCATCAGCCGGTGACGCCACCCGGGCGCGGGGCGACGGCGCCGCGCTGGATCGTCAGGCGCAGCGACGTGCTCGCCGTACGGACGCCGTTGGCCGAGGCCGTGATCTGCTGGCTCACCGTGCCGGCCTTCGCGTCGCGGTCGGCGCGGAGCGAGAACTGCTTCGTGGTCGACGAGGACAGCGATGCGTTGCTCCAGCAGAGGCGACCGCCCGAGAGCGAGCCTCCGCCGCGTGACACGACGGAGAAGCGCGAGCTGATGCGGACGCAGGTCCGCAGGCGCGCTGCCGCGACATCACCGGAGTTGCGGACGCTGAGCTTGATGCTCACCGTGCGACCGGGACGCACCGTGGCCGAGCCACGAGCCGCGGAGACCGCGAGCTTCGCCGCATCCGGCGCAGGCGTCGGGGTCGGTGCGGGTGCCGGGGTCGGCGAGGGCTTGGGCGTCGGGGTCGGCGCCGGCGTCGGCGTCGGGGGCGGGGTCGGCGCTGCCTGAACGGCGGGGGTCGCCCGCGTCGGGCCGGTGTTGGCCACGCCACCGGCCGTCGTGGCGGTCGCGCGGCAGCTCACGGTACGACCGGCGTCCGCCGCGACGAGCGTGTAGGTCGGCGACGGGCCGTCGGCGAACACGGTGCCGGTGCGGGTGTCGGTGAAGGCGTAGGTGAACGTGGGCGAATTGGTCCACGTACCCGGGCGGCACTCGAAGGTGTCGCCCACCTGCGGCGTCAGCGAGCCGAACAGGGTCACGTCCTCGCCGCCGCGGGGCGCGAGCGGGATCGGGGTGTTGGTGCCGCCCACGGCGTTGCGGATGAACTGGAGGTTCTCCTGCGCCGAGACGGAGGTGTAGGCGACGGGCTCGTTCGCACCGCAGCCGCCGTTGTTGGAGACGATGCCGAGGAGGACGCCGTCCTTCACGAGGCCGCCGCCCGAGTCGCCCTGGCAGAAGGAGCCGTTGGCGCTCTGCGTGGTGACGAAGATGGCGTTCAGCGGACCGGAGCCGCCGGCCGTCGCGGCGCCGTCGATCGTCGCCGTGGTGAGGCCGTAGAGGTTGCCGTCCGGCTGGGCCAGCGGGTTGCCGGCCGGATCGGTCTGGAGGCCGTAGCCGCTCACGAACGTCGACACACCGCCGGCCGGGTTGGCGCCGCCTGCGGGCAGGCCGATCGGACGCGAGGCCGCGGTCCCGCGAGCGAGGTCGAAGCCCGGCGCGACCGTGATGACCGCGACGTCGTTGGCGAACTGCTCGAGCGTCCCGCGTCCGCCGGGCGGCGATACGTAGTTGGGGTGGATGGCAACGGCCGTTGCGGTGCGGTTCTGGATGTCGTCGCCCGGCTCGGCACCGAGGAGGTTCGACGTCCCGGAACGGATCGTGAACTGGCCTGCCGGGACCTGCGCGTTCGTGACCGTGTCGAAGAAGCAGTGCGCGGCCGAGACGACGTGTGTGGCATCGACGATCGAGCCGCCACAGAGCGTGCCGGCGGCGCCGAGCACGGCGACCTGATGCGGAGCGCTGGTGACCTGGATCTCGTTGCCGCCCACGATCGCGCCCTTGAGCGGCTTCGCGGGCTGGGCCTTGTAGGAACCGTACGAGTCAGCGGACGCCGCGTTCGGGACGGTCAGGAGGGCGATGGCAGCGGTGGTGGCGGCGACACCGAGGGTGCGGCGGCGAGGCGCGCGCGAGGTGACTCGCGGCGCTGAGTTGTTGAGTGGGGTAGACACCGCGCCAACGTATAAATGCGCGCGGGAGCGTTTCTGAACGACCAGAGTTGGCCTGCGCCAAAACGGGTCGGATTGTTCACATCTCGGTGGTCGCCCGGATGCTAGAGACCGGTATTCCGACTATCGCGTCGTTATATGAGGAAACGGAGCAGGCGCCCCGGTTCGCGTGAGGGGGCGACGAGGCCGTTCCCGTCGCCTCGGGTGTCCGCAGGCGACCCGTTTGGGGCGGTCGGTCAGGCCGTTACGGGGTCGGCGGAGCGGTCGGTGGTCCCGCCGTGGCTACCCGCCGGCCCGCTTGGTCCGCCACGTCGCTTCTCGTACTCGAGCATCTGGAGGTGGAGGAGGATCAGGCCGCTGATCATCGCGGCGTAGATGCACCAGACCGAGGTGACGGCTTCCCAGCGCAGCCAGCCGGCCAGGCAGATGCCGAGGATGTTGGCGACGCCGAAGAGCTTGAGGTACTTGCCCGTCGCGAAGATCGTGGTGATCACCGTTGCATTGAGATAGAGGATGCCGCCGAAGGCGCCCAGCAAGGCCGCCAGGCCGAACGACAGCAGCAGCACGCGGCGGGTGTTGATGCCCACCAGTTGCGCCGCCAGCTTGTTGTGCGAAGTGGCCAGCATGGCTTTACCGAGCAGGGTGCGGCCGAAAAACCAGGCCAGCGCGCCGACGATGACGAGCGTCACGCCCAGCACCC
>JAURVW010000985.1 GCA_030655275.1 Solirubrobacteraceae bacterium | reverse complement strand
AACGAAGGCGCGAAGATCGTCGAAGAGGGCATCGCGATGCGCGCGTCCGACATCGACATGGTCTACCTCACCGGCTATGGCTTCCCGCTGTTCCGCGGCGGGCCGATGAACTATGCGGACCAGGTCGGTTTGTTCAACGTCGTCGGCGCGATGAAGCGCTTCGCCGCCAACCCGGCGGACGATGCCGAGTTCTGGCAACCCGCGCCGCTGCTCGCGAAGCTGGCGGCCGAAGGCAAGACCTTCAGCTGAGGCGACAGGGCATCACCGTGCGCAAGCTGTTCGCGCTGCTCGGCATCGTCGTGCTCGCACTGGCCGTCGCGGTCGGTGCGAAGACGATGCTGATGCCGTCGCGCCAGCTCGCGGTGGCGGCGGTTGCGCCGGTGAAGGTCGATGTCGCGGCCGCAGCCGAGCGGCTCGGTGCAGCCGTTCGATTGAAGACGATCGCCTCGCGCGACGATGTCGATGCCAATGCCGACCAGTTCCTCGCGCTGCACACGCTGCTGCAGCAGAGTTTCCCGAAGGCACACGCGGTGCTGCAGCGCGAGGTCGTCGGCAAGTACGGTCTGGTCTACACCTGGCAAGGCAGCGACCCCAAGGCCGCGGGCTTCGGCCTGATGGCGCACCAGGACGTGGTCCCGGTCGCACCCGGCACCGAAGGCGACTGGCAGCAGCCGCCGTTCTCCGGCGTGCTGAAGGACGGCTTCGTCTGGGGCCGCGGCTCGTGGGACGACAAGGGCAACCTGATGTCGATGATGGAGGCGGTCGAGTTGCTCGCCGCCTCGGGCTTCACGCCGAGCCAGACCGTCTATTTCATCTTCGGCCAGGACGAGGAAGTGAGCGGCCTGCGTGGTGCCGCACAGATCGCGAAGCTGTTCAAGGAGCGCGGCATCCACTTGCAATTCGTGCTCGACGAAGGCCTGCTGATCACCGACGGCGTGCTCGCCGGTTTGAACAAGCCTGCGGCGCTCGTCGGCGTGGCCGAGAAGGGCTACATGAGCTTGCTGCTGAGCGCCACCGCGACGCCCGGCCATTCGTCGATGCCGCCGCCCGAGGCGGGCCATTCGGCGATCGGCATGATGAGCGCGGCACTCGCCAGGCTCGAGGACCACCAGATGCCGCTCGCGGTGCGCGGCCTCTCGCAGGAAATGTTCGAAACGCTCGCGCCCGAGATGAGCGGCATGAACCGCGTGTTCCTGTCGAACATGTGGCTTTTCAAGCCGGTCATCGAGGCGCAACTGAAGAAGGGTGCGAGCACGAACGCCTCGCTGCGCACGACGACCGCGTTGACCGTGATCAACGCCGGCGAAGCCGACAACGTGCTGCCCGGCCGCGCCAACGCGACCGTCAACTTCCGCCTGCTGCCGGGTGACAGCAGCGATGCGGTGGTCGAGCACGTGACAAAGACGATCGCGAACCCGGCGATCAAGGTCGAGAAGTCGCCCGGCATGTCGGAAGCCTCGAAGGTCGCGGCGACCGACGCCGCC
>JAURVW010000819.1 GCA_030655275.1 Solirubrobacteraceae bacterium | reverse complement strand
GAGCTTCTCGATCTCCTCGAGGCTCACCGGGACGCTGTGGCCCGGCCCGATCTGGTCCTGGAACGCGGGGCGACGGAGCCCGAGGTCGGTGAGCACGCGTCCGGCGCAGAGTTCCTTGCCGAACACCGCCGGCAGGCCGATGCCGCTCCAGCGCACGATCGAGGCGGAGGTGCCGGCATTCGCGCCGAGCCCGCCCTTGATCTCCGAAACGCGGGCGTCGTACTTCGCGAGCACGTCGTCGCCCTGCTCGGCGCGGCCGAGCACGTCGGCGGTCTTCTCGAACGAGCCGCGCCAGTCGGTGCCGTCCTTCGACACGTTCACCACCGGCGCGATCTTGCGGAGCTTGTCGATCACGGCCGCGTCCTGGAACGCGGTGCCGTCGAGCAGGATCACGTCGGGCGCGAGCCCGGCGACCTGCTCGAGGTTCGGCGCTCCGAGCCCGCCGACGCTCTTGATCCCCTTCGCGCGCTCCTTGAGGTAGGCCGGGATCGCGTTCTGGCCGCGGCCGGTGGTCGTGGCGACGGGCGCGATCCCGAGCGCCAGGGTCGCGTCGAGGGTGGGCTCGCTGAGCGGCAGCACGCGCTTCGGCTCGGCCGGAACCGTCACCTGCGCGCCGGCGGAGTCGGTGACGGTGCGGTCGCCTCCCGCGCCCTTCCCCGAATCGGTGGCGGAGCCGCCGCAGGCGGAGACGGTGAGGGCGAGCAGTCCCGCAAGGGCGAGACGGCCCGTGGAGGCAACCTTGAGCATGGGGTTAGGCTACCCTTAGTTCTCGCTCGAAGGCGTGCTGCCAACGGCGCCGCTCTCGCTCCTCGTCGCCCACCCGACCCCCGCCCGGAGGCCTCCATGCCGACCAGCCGCACCCAGATTTCGCCCGTTCCGTCGACCTCGGCGCCCCGCCGCCGTCGATTCGCGGCCGTGCTCGTCAGCGGCGCCCTGCTCGGCGGCGGGATCGTCGCGATGCCGCAGGGCGCGAGCGCTCTCCCGCCAGGTGGGGTCAAGAACCAGTCCAACGGCGCCAAGGTCACGATCGGCGCGTCGTCGGTGAAGGCGGGCGGCCGCCTCAAGGTGACCGGCTCGAACTGGAAGAGCAAGGGCTCCCGCGTGCAGTCCGGCGCGAAGGTCACGGTGAAGCTCGACGACGGCATCATCATCGGCGTCTTCCCGATCAAGAGCAAGAAGTTCTCGGGCTACGTGACCATCCCGAAGCAGGTCAAAGCCGGCAGCCACTGGCTCCGCTTCCTCGCCTCGGAGCCCGCGACGAGCATCAAGAGCAAGAGCTTCAAGGTGACGAAGTGACCTTCGCCGGCTCGGCCCACTCACCGCGCACGCGGGTCCGCGCGGCGCGGATGGGCTTCGCAACCGTCGCGGTCCTGGCCGCCGGAGGCGCGACCGTCGCGTTCGCGGCGGATCGTCGCCCAGATCTGCCGCCACCGGCCGGGGCTTCCGTCGCGACCGTGACGGTCACCACCCCCGAGGTGCTTCAGGGCGGCCTCGTGCAGTTCACGGGGACCGGCTTCAAGGGCAAGACCGGCGCAGGGGAGACCGTCGCGGTCAAGATCGACGACGGCGGGCCGGTGACGAAGGACAAGAAGATCCAGGAGTTCGTCTTCGTCACCGCGAACGCGGACGGGACGATCTCGGGTTCGGTCGACCTCTCGAAGGTCCACCCCGACACGCCGATCAACGCGGGCCCGCACTGGCTGCGGTTCCTGACCGGGTCCAACGGAGCGAACGACTACGTCCGGTCCCTCACGGCTGATTTCACGATCACGCTGCCTCCGGGCGCCCCGACGCCGACTCCCGTTCCGGTGGCGACGGATCCAGGACCGGGCCCCGCACCCGGTCCCGGTGGAGTGCCTGCCCCGACGCCCATCCCCGCGCCCGCGCCGATCACGGACGGCAAGGTCCGCCTGACCTTCACGAACCTCGAAACCAAGAAGTCGAAGGTCACGGTCAGCCTCAAGTCGGGCTCGGCCGGCTCGGCGGGCACGATCCGCATCGTCACGAAGAAGAAGTTCAAGATCGGCAAGGCGAAGAAGAAGCAGCAGGTGCTCTTCAAGTCCGACTCCTACCTCGTCGAGCCGGTGAGCACGGAGCAGATCAAGCTGAGCCTCACGAAGGAGGGCAAGGCGCTCTTCAAGACCAAGAAGCAGATCGAGGGCATCGTGCAGATCCGCGACGCGTCCGAAGAGGGCAGCATCAACCAGCCGGTCGTGATCAAGCGATGAGCTTCACGCTCGAGCGGGTCAAGCACGAACTGGAGATCCGTCTCCTCACGGTGAGCGCGATCGAAGAGCTCACGCCGTCGATGCGGCGGGTCACGCTCACCGGTCCGCTGTCGAAGTTCGCGAGTGCGTCGCCCGACGACCACGTGAAGCTCATCTTCCCCTTTCCGGGCAAGACCGAGATCGACCTGCCCGAGCTGGGGCCGCAGGGCATCAGCCGCGGCGCCGAGCGACCGCCGATGCGCGACTACACGCCGCGCCGGTTCGACCCCGCCGCCGGTGAGCTCGTGATCGACATCGTCGTCCACGGCGACGGCCCGGGCGCGACCTGGGCTGCCAACGCGGTCGTCGGCACGCCGATCGGCCAGGTCGGACCGCGCGGCTCGGCCGTCATCGACGGCACCCCGGACTGGTACCTGCTGGCCGG
>JAURVW010000092.1 GCA_030655275.1 Solirubrobacteraceae bacterium | reverse complement strand
GCCCGGGGCGCCGACGATCTCGTCGAGGGCGCTCGCGAGCGACCCGTCGTCGACCTCGCCGTCGAGCCCGAACAGCTCGCGGAGGATCTCGACACGGCGGTGACCGGCGGCCGGATCGACCGAGCGCAGGCGGATCGTCGGCTCGTGCAGGATGCGCGTGGCGACGGCGCGGGCGACGGCCTCGATGCGGGCACGGTCGCGCGAGCTCGCGGATTCCCAGCGACCGGCGTTCTCGGTGAGGACGCGGTCGATGATGTCGTCGGCCTGGCGGTGCATGGCCGCGATCGTCGGGGCGACGCCGCGGGTGACCATCCAGTGGTTGAAGCGGTCGAGCTCGTCGCCGACGATGCCCTCGGCGCGCACGGCCTCGGCCTTGCGCACGTGCGTGGTGCGGGCGATGACCGACTCCATCGCGTCGAGGTCGTAGCGCTGCACGCCCGGCAGCAGGCCGCAGGCCGGCTCGATGTCGCGCGGGACGGCGAGGTCGATGAGCAGCAGCGGGCGGCCGGCGCGCTGCGGCAGCACCTCGGCCACGGCCTCGCGGTGGAGGATCGGATGCGGCGACGCGGTCGCGGAGACGACGACGTCGGCGCTTTCGAGCAGGCTCGGGAGGTGGTCGAGCGGCGCGACCGCACCCTCGAAGCGCGCGGCGAGCGAGATCGCTCGGCTCGCGCGGCGGTTGGCCACGAAGAGGGTCGCGACCCCGCGCTGGTGGAAGGCGGCGGCGGCCAGTTCGGCGGTCTCGCCGGCGCCGATGATCACGACCTGGCGGCCGGTGAGGTCGCCGAGTTCGCGCTCGGCCAGCGAGGCGGCGAGCGAGGAGATCGACGAGGAGCCGTGGCCGATCGCGGTCTCCGAACGCACGCGGCGCCCGGTGCCGACGGCGGCGGCGTAGAGGCGGTCGAGCGTGGGGCCGCTCGTGCCGGCCTCGCTGGCGACCTCATGGGCGCGGCGCACCTGGCCGAGGATCTCGGCCTCGCCGAGCACCATCGACTCCAGGCCCGCGGCGACGCGGAAGAGATGGCGGGCCGACTCCTCCTCGCGCAGGCGGAACACGGCTCCGCCGAGATCGTCGGGCGAGAAGCCGCCGCGGCGGGCGAGCACGGCGAGGAGCCCCTGCTCGGCGCCGACGGGATCATCGGTGAGGACCGTGATCTCGGTGCGGTTGCAGGTCGACATCGCGACGAGCTCGTGGATCTGGTCGTGGCAGGCGGCCAGCTCGTTGAGGATGTGGCCGACGCCGTCGCTCGGCAGGGCCAGGCGCTCGCGCAGCGCGACGGGCGCGGTGCGGTGGGAGACGCCGACGGTGAGCAGCTCGCTCATGATCCGACCTTCTGTCGATCGTCGCCCTGGGCCGGGGGCGCGGCGGCACCCGTGACGCTGCCGCCCTGGACGGCGCCGGCACCGGTCGATGCGTTGGCGGCGCCGAGGCGCGCCTCGAGCTCGGCGGCCTGCCGGGAGATCTTGCCGAGTCGCTGCGCCATGATCGCCACGTAGACGGCGATCAGCACGAGGAAGACGACGTAGGCGGCGGCCACGTACGGGCCGCCGGAATCCTCCGGGACCATCGTCTGCGCGATGACCGCGTTGCTGACCGAGGAGACGAGGCTCATGCCTGGGGGACCGCCGACCGACGTGGGATGAGGTCGTCGCCACCGGCCTGGCGCTCGAGGGCGCGGAGGCGGAAGGTCGTCGACTTGGAGAGCAGCTCGTAGCGGACGAGGGTCGCGTAGAGGACCGCGATCGCCACGAGGCACACGAGGAACGTGATCGCGACGGAGCCGGGCATGGAGCCGTCGGTGCTGTTGGTGAGCGTGCGCGGGTGCAGGTACTGGTTGGCCATCCGCACGACCGCGAAGTTGATCGGCACGAACGCGCCGGCGACGACGGCGAAGACGCTGGCGGCGCGGGCCTGACGGCGTGGGTCGTCGATCGACAGGCGCAGCGGCTGGTAGCAGCAGTACAGGAGGAAGACGATGAGGAACGACACCAGGAAGGGCTCGTCCCAGCTCCACCACTTGCCCCAGGCCGTGCGACCCCAGATCGCGCCGGTGATGAGCACCGCGACCGCGAAGATCTGCGCCATGTGGATCGCCACGTAGGAGCGCAGGTCCGAGCCGGGCTTGCCGCCACGCAGGTGACGCAGGCCGTGGTACCCGCCGACCACGAAGCCGATGAGCGCGACGATGCCGAGCGGCACGTGGAGGTAGAAGATCTTCTGCCGGAAGCCCTGGTCGGCATCCAGCGGCGCCCAGAAGAACGCAAGCCCGTATCCCACTGCCAGCAGCAGCACGGTGAGCAGGGTGAGTGGGCGCAGGCCGCGGACGGTCATGGAAGAGGGGAGGGTCAGTCCTCTACGAGGTACTCGCCGACGACGGAGCCGACGAGCGCAAGAACCACAGCATAGATGGCGAGAACACCAGGCCAGCGCCACGCAAGTGCCTCTGCGCCGGGCTCCAGGACGGGCGCGAGGGCCGCCTGGGCGGCGATGAGCGCCGGAATCGCCAAAGGGACCACCAGAATGGGCACGATCAGCTCCCGCGATCGCGCGCCGATCGCCATTCCGGCGACGAGTCCGCCGATCGTGGCGAGTGTGAGATCGAGCAGGAAGAGCACCAGGAGCACCTCCCGGAGCACCGGAAACAACGGTTCACCGAAGAGCAGCAGCGCGAAGGCGGGCACGAGGACCACCTCGAGGGCGAGCAGCACGAGCGCCAGCCCGACCACCTTGGCGCCCAGCAGGGCCCCCGGAGGCGCCGGGCTCAGGAGGAACTGCTCGATCCCGCCGTCGCGCTCCTCGCCGGCGAAGAGCCGCGAGACGCCGAGCAGCGCGGCGAAGAGCAGCGGCACGAGGAGAGCGCCGGCCGCGAGGTCGCCGACGACAGCGTCCTGGTCGAGCGCGAACCGCAGCACGATCATCGTCCCGAGGGCCAGCAGCGCCATCGCGGGCAGCAGCTCGAATGAGCGTCGCTCGAGGAGCAGGTCCTTGCGCAGGACGGTCCAGACGGTGCGCAGCCCGCTCATGCCCGGTACAGCGATTCGAGGTCGGCCACCGACAGCGGGCCCGCGGGCCCGACGTACTTCACGGTCGCGCCGGAGCCCAGCACGATCACCTGGTCGGCCTCGGCGAGGCCGGCGGCGGGGTCGTGGCTGGCGATCACGCGCGTGCGGCCCGGACGCGGGGCGATGAGGCCCGCGACGAGCTCCGCGGCGACCGGGTCGAGGTTCGCGAGGGGCTCGTCGAGCAGCAGGAGGGCGGGGTCGCTGAGGAGGGCCCGGGCGACGGCCGACCGCTGCACGAGGCCGCGCGACAGCGCCGCGACCGGCTGATCGCGGCGTTCCTGCAGGTCGGCGAGGCCGAGGACCTCGTCGACGCGCGACTCCGGCAGGCCGTGCAGCCGCGCGTGGTAGCCGAGGTTCTCGGCGATGGAGAGGTCGCGATAGAGCAGCGGTGCGTGCGCGACGAGGCCGATCTGCCCGCGAAGCGCCCAACGCTCGGCGGGCAGCGGGTGCCCGAGCACCTCGAGCGTGCCGCCGTGGGGCGAGCGCAGGCCGGCGAGCAGCGTGAGGAGCGTCGACTTGCCGGTGCCGTTGGCGCCGAAGAGGGCAACGGTCTGGCCGGTCTCGATACGCAGGTCGAGGCCGCGGATCACCGCGCGCTGGCCGTGCGCGGAGAGGAGCTGATGGGAGACGATCGCCGGCGGGGCGCCGGGCGCCGGGCCGGGTTGCGCCGCCGGGAGAGCCGCGGGCGCTGGAGGCACGCGGCCTATTCTTCTTCGTCGGGGAAGTCGGCGTCGTCCCCCGCGATGTATTCCTCGTCGTCGTCGCCGTGGCCGAGGCGCTCGTCACGCGGATCGAGACCGGTCGAGCGACCGCTGAGCTGCGCCTGCACCGAGGGCAACACGGGCGCGAGCGCCGCCAGGGCGGCCTCGATCATCGCGACGCTGCGCGGCAGGTTGAGCACGAGCGTCTCGCCGGCGATGCCGCAGGCGCCGCGCTCGAGCGTGCCCTCGGCACCCTCCTCGGCCAGGGCCCGGCGCACGAGCTCCTCGAGGCCGGGAACGCGTCGCTCGACGATGATCGACGTGAGCTCGGGGACGATGTCGTCCGGGCCGATGCTCGAGCCGCCGCACGTGAGCAGCAGGGAGACGCCCTCGTCGATGTAGTGCTGCAGGCGCTCCTCGAACAGCTCGCCGCCGAGCGGCACGAGCTCGATCGCCAGCACGTCGCCGCCGATCGCCTCGACGCGCGCTGCGACCTCGGGGCCGTACTCCTCGACGGAGACCTGCGGGTTGTGGTTGTCGTGAGCGATCACGATGACGGCGGAGATGGTCATGCGGCGAGCCTCTGCTGGGCCGCGACCTGCGCTTGCGCGATCACGGCGTGGAGCTCCTCGGTGCGACCCTCGCGCAGGAGCGCGACCGGGTCGGGATCGCCACCGACGATCCCTTCGAAGAACTGCTTGCGGTCCTGGTAGGTCGGAAGGGTGGACTTCGCCCAACCTCGCACATCGTTGAGAACGATTGCAAGACGCGCGTACTCATCCCCGAAGTGCTCGGCGATCTCGGCCTTCATGCGCTTGGCGAGCGCCGGCGAGGCACCCGCCGTCGAGATGGCGATGGCGAGCGGCCCCGTGCGCAGGATCGCCGGGAGGATGAAGTTGCACAGTGGGGGCACGTCCACGACGTTGACCAGCATGGCGCGTCGCTCGGCGTCGTCGTAGACACCGATGTTGACCTCGGTGTCGTCGGTGCTGGCGATCACGAGGAAGCGGCCGACGAGGTCGGTCGGCTCGTAGTCGCG
>JAURVW010000978.1 GCA_030655275.1 Solirubrobacteraceae bacterium | reverse complement strand
GGCGGCGCGGCGCGCGCTCTCGTGGGCGAGATCCTCGAGGCGGTCGTCGAGCTGCTCGAGCTCGGCTGGCACCGTTCCGACGGCAGCGGCGATGAGTTCGTCGGCGAACCAGACGTTCTTCGGCAGCAGCGGGCCGTGGAGGTAGGTGCCGAGCACCGAGCCGCGTCGTGCACCCTCGACGCCGCTCTCGCCGTCGTTACCGTGCCCGTGGACGACGGTTCCGAGCGGCTCGACTGCACCGAGGAGCGTGCGGCCACCGTGGTTCTCGAAACCCGCCAGCGCGACCGGACCGGTCGTCGAGCCGTCGACGCGGGGAAGGTCGACCGTGATCTCCACGTCGCCGATGAGGCGCGTGGAGCCGCGGACGGTGCGCAGATCGAGCAGACCGACGCCGGGGACCCGCTCACTGCCGAGCTCGTATTCGTGGCCGAGCAGCTGGTAGCCGCCGCAGATGCCGAGCACGGCGACGCCAGCCTCGGCCGCCACGTGGATCGCGTCGCGCTTCGTCGCGACGAGGTCGGCCGCGCAGCGCGCCTGGTCGCGATCCTGGCCGCCACCGAGGTAGATCACGTCGTAGGCCTCGGGATCGAGCGCGTCGCCGATCCCGATCGCATCGAGCTTCCACTCGATGCCGCGCCACTCACACCGGCGTTCGAGCAGCAGCAGGTTGCCGCGGTCGGCGTAGATGTTGAGGTGCTCCGGGTAGAGCCAGGCGACCCGCATCGCCTCGGGCGACGAGCTCATGCGCGGTCCTCGCCCCAGCCACGGCGCCAGATGGATCCCAGGTCGCGCCGGTCGGGCGCGGCCTCGAGCGTCTGGAGCGGCGTCATGCGTCGGCTCCGAGGTGGACGAATCCGACCATCGTGCCGCCCGCATGCTCGTCGGTCGCAGGCATGGGGATCACCTCGGTGGCCTCCCACCCGGACGACTCGGCCTCCTCCTGGAGGCCGGCGATCGTGACCGGGTCGAGCGTGATGACCACGTCGACCGGCCGGCCGACGATGTGTCCGTCGCCGTCGCGCACGACCCGCCGGCGATGCATGTCGATCTGATCCTTCGGCGTCTCCTGGAGCACCGCGAGCGGAGTGCTGTCGAACCGGTAGCCGCCGAGGTGGGCGATATCCGGCGGAAGATAGGGCGGAAACGCCTGACGACCGTCGAAGGGCTCGACCTCGGTCACGACCGAGATCACAAGCTGCGCACCCGGCGCGGAGACCGCGGCGGCCGCGCGGAACATCGCCCGCCGACCGTCGGGGCCGCCGAGCAGCTGGATCGTCTGCATCGGGATCAGCACGAGCGCGGCGGGCTGGGCGTCGTCGGGGAGTTGCGCGTCGAGCATGCGCAGATCGGCCGCGACGGTCTCGATCTTCAGCGACTGTTCGCCGGCGCGCCGCTCGAGCTCCTCGAGCAGATCGGGATCGAGGTCGACGGCGAGGACGTCGTGCCCGGCCGCCGCGAGCGGGATCGAGACGCGGCCGGTGCCCGCGCCGAGGTCGAGGATCGGTCCGTCGGTGCCGTCGCTGAGCGCGATCCAGAACGGGAGGTCGGCGAGATAGCCCGCGCACTCCGCGTCGTGGAAGCCGCTGGACTCCAGGCCGGTCGGGGGGATGAGGGTGCTCACGTGAAGGCTCCGGCGACGGCCTTGCGCTCGGCCAGCAGGCCCCGGAGCTCCAGCATCGCGGTGTAGGTCGGCAGGACGGCCAGCGGCTGCTCGCCCGCGAGGGCCAGGGCGGCGTCGAGGGCGGAGGCGAGCTCGGTGTGGACCTGGATGCGATCCGGGTTGACGCCCGCGTAACGCCACCGCATCGCGAGCTCGTCGGCCCGGGTGCCCGTGCAGATCAGGGCGCGGACCGACGGCGCGGCCGCCTCCACGTCGGCATCCCAGATCCACGAGACGTCGCGGCCGTCGGCGATCCGGTCGTTGAGGGCACCGAGCACGACGAGCGGCTCGGGCTCCCCGGCGAGGGTGCGCAGTACCTCGTTGGCACCGACGGGGTTCTTGACGAGCATCAACAGCAGGTCGTGGTCGCCCACGCGCACACGCTCACCGCGCCCGAAAGCCGCCTCCATCGAGGCGATCCCCTCCGCGCACTGGTCGAGCGTGGCCCCGAGCCGCATCGCGAGCGCGGCGGCGCCCACGGCATTGGCGACGTTGTAGGCCCCGGGCAGCGGCAGGGTGACCTCGACCGAGTCGGCGCCGGAGTGCAGCCGGAACGCGGTCGGGCCGGTCCCGGACAGCCGTACGTCGGTCGCCCGGACGCTCGGCTCGGGTCGTGAGCGGCCGCAGCCGGGGCAGGACCACAGCCCCGTGTGACCGGCGTAGACGACCGTGTAGTCGAGGGTGGTGCCGCAGTTCGTGCAGTGCACGCCGTCCGCGGCGTGGTCGCGCGCGCCCTTGCCGAGGGCGGGATCGTCGACGCCGAACCACACCACGCGACCGTGCTCGGGCGCGGTGGACGCGACGAGCGGATCGTCGGCGCAGAGGATCGCGGTCGTCTTCGGGAGCGTGGGGAGGAGCTCCGCCCAGCGTTCGGCGATCGCGTCGAGCTCGCCATATCGGTCGAGCTGGTCGCGGAAGAGGTTGCCGAGCAGGATGGCGGCGGGCTGCGTGGCCGTGGCGACCTGACCGAGCCAGAACTCGTCGACCTCCAGGAGGCCGACGGCGGCCCGGTCGTGCGTCGCGGCCTGCTGGGAGAGCAGGGAGGCGGCGATCCCACCGGACATGTTCGCGCCCTCGGCATTGCCCACCGGCAGGCGGCCTGCGGCGCGCAGGATGCTGCGCACGCAGGCGGTCGTGGTGGTCTTGCCGTTCGTCGCCGAGACGAGCGCGAGCTGCGGCAGGGGCTCGGCCAGTCGCGCGAGCGCCTGGGGATCGAGCCTCAGCAGCACCTTGCCGGGCAGCGAGGTGCCGCCGCGGCCCGTGGCGCGCGAGAGCCGCGCCGCGCCGCGCGCAGCGAGCACGGC
>JAURVW010000818.1 GCA_030655275.1 Solirubrobacteraceae bacterium | reverse complement strand
CGCGAACGCCTGACCCGGGCCGCCGATGAAGGCCGAGGACGGGAGGCGCACGTCGGTGAAGGAGACCTCGCCGTGGCCACCCGGCTCGTCGTAGTAGCCGAGGGTGGGGAGGAGCCGCTCGACCTTCACGCCCGGCGCACTGCGCGGGATGAGCACCATCGAGTGGCGGTGGTGGCGGTCGGCGTCCGGGTCGGTGACGCCCATGAAGAGCAGCATCTCGCAGTTCGGATGGCCGATCCCGGTGCTCCACCACTTCGTGCCGTTGACGACGATCTCGTCGCCCTCGACGAGCGCGGTCGCCTCCATGTTGGTCGCGTCGGAGGAGGCGACGCCCGGCTCGGTCATGCAGAACGCCGACCGGATCTCGCCCGCGAGCAGCGGCTCGAGGTAGGTGGCCTTCTGCTCGTCGGTGCCGAACATGTGCAGCACCTCCATGTTGCCGGTGTCCGGGGCGTTGCAGTTGCAGACCTCGGGGGCGATGATCGACCGCCCCATCCGCTCGGCCAGCGGGGCGTAGTCGACGTTGCTGAGGCCCGCGCCGCGCTCGGGATCCGGAAGGAAGAGGTTCCACAGGCCGGCGTCGCGCGCCTTTGCCTTGAGGGCCTCCATCTCCGGCGGCTGCACCCAGCGATCGGCAGGGTTCTTGGCCATGATCGACCGCAGCAGCGGCTCCTCGACGGGCTGGATCTCGTCGGTGAAGAACCGGTCGAACCGCTCGATGAGTTCGGCGGTCTGCGGAGAGTGATCGAAATGCATCGCTTGCCTCGCGGAGTTTTTCGCGCTGCGGCCGGATGCAGGCCGGCGTCATGAAGGGAGGCCGGCCGCACAAGACGCACGTCTTGTTGAGCAACGCTCAACTCAGCATACGTGATGTTGGTCGCTCATGACGCCGGGCGTCCGGCCGCAGGGTGCGATGTGGGTATTCTGATCGTGTGACCGGCGGCACGCTCTCGACACCCACCTTTGCGGAGTCCTCGACGTGCAGGTGAATCCGACCGGCACGACCACACCGGGCGTGCCCGATCCGCCGAGCGGAAAGCGTCTGCCCGCAGCCGAGCGCCGCCGCCAGCTGATCGGCATCGGCCTGCAGCTCCTCACGGAACGGCCCCTCGGCGAGATCACCGTCGAGGAGGTCTCGCGCCGCGCCGGCATCTCCCGAGGCCTGCTCTTCAACTACTTCCCGACCCGCCGCGACTACCACCTCGCGATCATCCGGGCCGCGATGCGCCGTATGTCGCGCATCGCCGAGCCCCCGGAGGACGTCGCCGAGGACATGCGCGTCAAGGTCGTCATCGAGCGCTTCGTCGCCTTTCTCGAACGCCGCCGGGATCCCTATGTCGCGATCATCCGCGGTGTCGCCGGCGGCGATGCCGAGGTCGCCGAGATCTACGCCGAGTCCCGCAACCTGCTCGTCTCCGTCGTCCTGCGTGCCCTCGGCCGCCGCCCCACGCCTGCGCTCGAGCTGCTCGTCGCCGGCTGGCTCGGCTTCGTCGAGGAGACCGTCCTCACGTGGGTCAACCGCCCCGTCATGCCACGCCACGAACTCGTCCGCCTGCTCGAGCGCGCCCTGCTCGCGATCGTCGAACGGCGCACGGCCCCGCGAGATCTTCCGAACGGGCCTGCCGCCTAGCGCGTCGGGCTCCACGTAAGAAGCCCGTTCATCGGACGCGGCTAGCGTCGTCGGCGTGGCTTCTTCGGTATCGGCGGTCGACCCTCATGTGATCGTGCTCTTCGGGGCACGAGGTGATCTGGCCAAACGCAAGCTGTGGCCTGGGCTCTTCCGCCTCACGCAGGCGGGCCTGATGCCCGAGGACTTCCGGATCATCGGGACCGGCCGTCACGAACCGGACGGCGACATCGCCGACGAGGTGCGGGCCGCGCTGGAAAAGGCGGCGCCGGACGACCTCACCGATGAGGCCTGGGCGTCGTTCGCCGAGAAGCTGTCGTTCGAGAAGTCCTCGGCCGACGACGGCGCAAAGCTCGCGGAGGCCGCGAAGGCCGCGCGCGAGGAACTCGGCGACGAGTCGCGCACGCTCCTCTACATGTCGGTCCCGCCGTCGGCGATGAAGCCGATGGTCGGGATGCTCGCCGAGACGGGCCTCTCCACTGATCGCGCACGCATCGTGATGGAGAAGCCGTTCGGCTCCGACCTGAAGACCGCGAAGGACCTCAACGCCGCGCTGCACGAGCACGTCGACGAGGACGCGATCTACCGCATCGACCACTTCCTCGGCAAGGAGGGCGCGCAGGACATCCTCGCGCTGCGCTTCGCCAACGGCCTGTTCGAGCCGCTGTGGTGCGCCGAGCACGTCGAGGCCGTACAGATCGACATCCCGGAGAAGATCGGCCTCGAGGGCCGTGGCTCGTTCTACGAGGAGACCGGCGCCTTCCGGGACATGGTCGTCACGCACCTCAGTCAGATCCTCGGGTTCGTCGCGATGGAGCAGCCGAAGAGCCTGTCGGCCGGCGACCTGCGCGACGCGAAGGCCGCGCTCTTCGAGGACCTTCAGCCGTTCGACCCGGACCTCGCGGTCTATGGCCAGTTCGACGGCTACCGCGACGAGGACGGGGTCGACGACGAGTCGACGACCGAGACCTTCGTGGCCCTGCGGGTCGACATCGACAACGACCGCTGGCGCGGAGTGCCGTTCCTGCTGCGCACCGGCAAGGCGCTCGCCGAGGGCCGGCGGGTCGTGACGATCACGCTTCGCGAGCCCGACTGCACGATCTTCGGGTGCCGCGTGGAGGGCGAGCGACCGTCGAACACGATCGTCTTCGAGCTCACGGACGACCCGCACCTGAGCGTCGGCGTGAAGGTGAAGGTCCCCGGGCCGACCTCCGCCGTGGCCGCGGCTCCGCTGACGCTCGACGTCGAGCGGGCGCTGAACCAGTCGGGTCTGGAGGCGTACGAGCGGCTCCTGCGCGACGTGATGGTCGGCGACCACATGCTCTTCACCCGCGCCGACGAGGTCGAGCGCCTCTGGGAATGCGCCGCTCCGCTGCTCGAGAACCCGCCGGAGGCGCTCACGTACGAGCAGGGCTCCTGGGGTCCCGAGCGGGCCGACCGCCTTGCCGAGCCTGCAGGCTGGCACCTGCCGGAGCAGGCGGCGCAGCAGCCGGCCGGCGCGTCGGCCTAGGCGACGAGGGCTCGGTCGGCATCGAGCCGAAAGGCTCGTCGAGGATCCTACGCCGATCGCGTAGTGATCCTCGAGGTGCCCGTCTGGGCGGCGCCTATGCGTCGAGGAAGAGGTCCGGCGTGAACTGCGTGGTGCCGGGGGTGACGGAGTACTGCTCCAGATCGGTGACGCCCTCCTCGGCGAGGACCTCGTCGTCGATCGCCGTGTTGCCCGAGTAGGCCTTCGCGTCGCGGGTGAGGACGGCGTAGGCGGCGTCGGCCATGATCTCCGGCGTCCGCGAGGTCGCCATCATCTCCGCGCCGCCGAGGAGGTTGTTGACGGCGGCGGTCGCGATCGTCGTGCGCGGCCAGAGCGCGTTGGAGGCGACGCCGTGCTCGCGCTGCTCCTCGGCGATCCCGATCGCGCAGAGCGTCATCGCGTACTTGGCCATCATGTACGCGACGTTGTTACCGAGCCAGTGCGGGGCGAAGTTCAGCGGCGGCGAGAGCGTGAGCACGTGGCCGTTGTCGCTCTTCTGCAGGTGCGGGAGGGCCGTCTTCGTGACGAGGAACGTGCCACGCACGTTGATCTGGTTCATGAGGTCGAAGCGCTTCATCGGCAGGTCGACCGACTTGCTCAGGTTGATCGCCGACGCGTTGTTGACCACGGCATCGATCCCACCGAACGTCTCGACCGCCTTCGCGATCGCCGCCTCGACGCTCGCCTCGTCGCGCACGTCGCCGACGATCGCCAGGCCCTTGCCGCCGGCCGCGTCGATCTCCGCGGCCGCCGTGTGCACGGTGCCCTCGAGCTTGGGGTGCGGCTCATCGGTCT
>JAURVW010000809.1 GCA_030655275.1 Solirubrobacteraceae bacterium | reverse complement strand
AGCGTCGGAAGTAGGTGGAGTAGGTGCTGAAAGGAGCGGCGACGGCGATCCGGGTGCCTCCGACGGATCGCCCGACAGCGGGTCCGGCGCGGTAACCCAGCGTGCCCGCGGCGGCGATCACCTTCGCCCGCGTGCTCTCGCTCACGCGGTGCGGAGCGTTGATGACGAGCGAGACCGTCGAGATGCTCACGCCCGCGCGCTCGGCGACCGTGTAGATCGTGACCTTGCCCGTGTCCGGCATCCGCTCGCACCTCCTGAAGAAAAAGTACTTCATCGAAGTGCTTCGATGGTTTCACAATGGTCCCGACACCAAAGGAGGCCGTCACTCATGAGACACACGAAGGCTCAGCCGGATTCGTTCGTCACCGCCGTCGAGCGACGTCTCGCTCCGCTGCAGAAGCCGCGCGGCAAGACAGCCCAGCAGCGGCGCAGCGATGCCGAAGCCTTCGATGTCGTGATGACCCGCGAGCTCGGGATCGCGCCCGTCGATGTCGCCACCGAGGAGCACGTCGTTCCCGTGGACGGTCACCCCGATGCGCGGCTCCGCGTGTACTGGCCGACGCCCGAGCGATCCGATCCGGTCGCCACCGGCGGATTGCCGGTGTTCGTCTACTTCTTCGGCGGCGGCTTCGAGATCGCCGGCATCGACTGGGTCTGGTGGGACGCCTCCTTCCGGGAGCGGGCTCGCGACGCCGGCATCATCGTGATCGCGGGGGAGTACTCGCACGCACCGGAGGTGAAATACCCCGCGCAGCCGGAGCAGTGCTGGTCGGTGTTCGAGTGGGCGGCCGAGCACGCCGCAGAGCTCGGCGGCGATCCGGAGAAGCTCGCACTCGGCGGGGCCTCGGCCGGGGGCAACCTGGCTGCGGCGACGGCGCTGATGAACCGCGACCGCGGAGGTCGGCCTGTGCGGCTGCAGCTGCTCGAGATGCCGCTGCTCGACATGACCGCGAAGCACCTCGATCTCGACGCCCCGGCCTCGCTGGTGCCGAAGCCGCTGTTCCGCCGCCTGGCGCGGATGATCGTCGACCTGTATCTCGGGTCGGCGA
>JAURVW010000927.1 GCA_030655275.1 Solirubrobacteraceae bacterium | reverse complement strand
GCCGTGGCGGCGCCGGTGGCCCCGGTGGCGGTCGCGGCGGCGCTGGTGGGCCCGGTGGCGGTCGTGGCGGCGCCGGCGGAGGTCGTGGCGGCTCCGGTCGCCCGGGCGGCGGAGACTTCGGTCGCGGACGTGGCGACTTCGGCGGGGGCGGCGGACGTGACCGCGACTCCGGTGCAGGCGCAGGACGCGGCCGTGGTGGCCGCGACAGCTTCGACCGTGGCCCCGGGCCGGTCGGCGGCCGTGGTGGCCGCGATGCCTTTGAGCGCGGTCCCGGCCCCGTCGGCGGACGTGGAGGAGACCGCGACCGCGAGCAGGGTCGTCCGTCCCGAGGCCGCGACGACGGCGCTCCGAATGACCGCCTCGTGTACGGACGCAACCCCGTCCGGGAACTGATCCGGGCCAAGCGGCGCGTCGTCGACCTCGTCCACGTGACCGATCAGGTCGCCGGAGCCCCCTGGCTCGAAGGCGTCCCGGTGCGCATCACCAACAGCGAGATCATCGCCGACATCGCCGGCACGGCAGACCACCAGGGGATCGTCGCGGAGTGCGCCAGCTACCCGTACGTGGATCTGTCCGAGCTCATCGGCCAGCCCGGCGTCGTCGTCGTGCTCGATGAGATCACCGACCCCCGCAACGTCGGCGCCATCGCGCGTTCGGCGGAGGCGACCGGTGCGATCGGCCTCGTGCTGCCCGAGCGGCGCTCGGCGCACGTCACGGCCACCGTCTGCAAGACCTCCGCGGGCGCCATCGAGCACCTGAAGGTGGCCGAGGTGCGCAATGTCGCCGACGCCATCGCAGCCCTCAAGGAGGGCGGCGCGTGGACCTACGGCGCGGCGATGGACGGCACCGACGTCACCCAACTCGATCTGAAGGGCTCCGTCGCGCTCGTGCTCGGAGGAGAGGGCAAGGGCCTGCGCCCGAGGGTGACGGCTGCGTGCGACGCGATCGTCTCGCTGCCGATGGTCGGCAAGGTCGACTCGTTGAACGTGAGCGCGGCGGCCGCGGTGCTGCTCTACGCCGCCATGGGCGCGCAGCGCAGCTGAGTTCTCGAGCGCTCCGGCCCACCGGCCGGCGCGTCGTGGGCGGCCGGTGGGCCGCCCACGCGTACGGGCCCGCGAGCTTCAACCCTGCATCGAGAGGGGTGAATCTGAGGCTCCAGTCGAGGCTTGAAATCGGTCTTGCACGAACTGCTTGACATGCAGGGTTTCTTGCGGCTAGGTTCAAGCGCAGCGAGGCTCTAGTCGATCTAGAGCCTAAGGGTTGCACCGTCAGGTTCAACCCGAATCAACTCGAAGCATCACCGATTTGGTTGGCACCCTGGGAGGGGACTGTCATCCGGATCAGATCAAGCAAACCGGCAATCCCTTTGCCGGTCGAAAGACTGACCCGTGGCACATATCTCCCGCAAGGCATCCAGCGACGTCCGCGTCGACGACCGGTTCCTCATCACCCTCGCCAAGAACGGCGACAAGGGTGCACACGACCGCATCGTGCGCCGCTACTACGGTTTCGTCCGCATGAAGGCCTCGTCGTACTTCCTCGTCGGAGGCGACCACGACGACCTCATCCAGGAGGGCCTCGTCGGTCTCTACAAGGCCGTCCGCGACTTCCGCCCGGACCGCGAGTCGTCGTTCCGCAACTTCGCCGAGCTCTGCATCACGCGCCAGATCATCACGGCCGTGAAGACCTCCACCCGCAACAAACACAAGCCGCTCAACGGCTACGTCTCGTTCTCGCGCACGAACGCGAGCGCCATGGAGAACGAGCCCACCCTCGAGGAGATGCTCCCCGGCCCGGCGACGCTCGATCCCGCCTCGCGCGCCGTCTCCTCCGAGGAGCTCGGTGCCCTCGTCGGCTGCCTCTCGAGCAAGCTCAGCGAACTCGAGTCGCGCGCACTGGCCCTCTACCTCGACGGCCGCTCCTACGAGGAGATCGGCGAGCGCGTCGGCTGCCCGCCGAAGGCCATCGACAACGCCCTCCAGCGCGTCAAGCGCA
>JAURVW010000923.1 GCA_030655275.1 Solirubrobacteraceae bacterium | reverse complement strand
TGCGGGCCTTGTCGTAGATCAGGAAGTAACTCTCGGTCGCGTCCGCGGGATCCGAGGTCGTGTAGTCGTAGAGCGCGCCGCCGGAGGCGTTGCCGACCTCGGTGCTCTGGCCGGGGGTGGCGCCCGCGTCGTTGACGGTGGCCGTGCGCTTCGTCGCCACGATCTTCGCCGCCCCAGGGGTCTTCGGACCGGCGGTGACGCCGTTGCCGAGGTACTGGCCGACGAGGCTGAGCCACGAGTCGCCGAAGATGACGGCGGAGTCGTTCTCGAGGTAGCTCTTGATGGCCTCGGGGTTGCGGATGTCGAGCGGCGGCACGGTGGTCGCGCCGACCTTCGCGTTGCCGGAGAGGTTCGGGTTGAACCAGTAGACGTCCTTGATGCCGGCGGCGTCGGCAGCGGCCTCGACGTCCTGCGCGCGGGCCGCGAACGACGGGTCGGAGGCCGGGTCGCCGATCAGGATCGGGAACTTGCCGTCCTGCTGGAGGATCCACTGGAAGCGGTCCAGCGTGACGGACTCGATCGCCGGGTTGGTCTCGGAGGCGGGCAGACCCAGGGCGGACTGGAGGTAGAGCGCGCTGGTGTACGTGGAGGTGGCGGCGGTGCGCTGGGGCGCCGCGGTGGCGGAGCTGGCGGACGCGAGCGGGAAGGCCGCGGCCAGGGCCGTCAGCGCGATCGCCGATCGGGTCCGGCGTGGGAGCAGGGTCACGGGTTGCCTCTTTGGGTGGGGGGTTCTGGGTGGGTCGTGGGTGGGGTGGTTGTGCTGGTCGCCGGCAGGGGTGCCGTGCTGGCGATCAAGATTTGAGTCCGAGGACTCCGCGGCGCGCGAAGTTCCCCGAGAGCAGGACGAAGCCCGCGAGCGAGAGCGCGCCGAGGATGCCGACGCCCGCGATGCGGGTGTTGCCGGCGCCGTCGCCCGCGCCTTCGGTCACGGCCTCCGCGAGCGGCTTGTCGGCCGGCGCGGCGGGATCGCCGCCGGCGCCCGCGACGGCAGCGCCCGGCGTGGTGCCGTCGATCGGCTGGCCCTCCGTCGAGACGTCGCCCGCGGCCGGCGTGGTGCCGACGGCGGCCTTCTCGTCGCCCTTCTTGGCGCCAGCGGTCTTGCCGGTGGCGGGATCGACGATGGCGCCGCCGGTGCCCGTGTTGCCGGTCGCGCCGGTCGTC
>JAURVW010000807.1 GCA_030655275.1 Solirubrobacteraceae bacterium | reverse complement strand
TTTTGCTTGCTGTTTTTTAAACAATGCGGTCGTTGAACCGTCCCACCGCCTTTACTCCCGCCAAATTAAGTTTTTACATTTACTCGAATTTGTTAATCAATTTAGTTTGTATGTAATCGGTTATTTTGCCACCATCGCCCCACCAAGTATTGTTCTCGGTTTAATTTTTTTCTTGGTTTAGGAATTTTTCTTACTACAGTTTAATGTGTGTGACAGAACTAAATCAATTTCATTTAATTGGAAGTAATCTTTCCTGATATCGACGTAATTTTTTGATAGTGCTTAACAAGCATAATCTGTTTGCTTATTCGTGAAGTATTTTTACTTTTTCTCATACTTTACAGGGGTTTATTGGACGCGGACTTTTATTTTCAAGCATCACGTACAGCTTGCCTTTTTCGTATCGGATCTTTCTGTTAAAGTAAACTCGGTCTTCGTCGCTGGGTCATAAATTTATTTCGTTGATTTACCCAAACACCTCTTAACTCGTCCTGTTACTTTTACTAGGTTTGTAATTGACTTTTACTCTGTAACAACTGCACCTACACTAATACCGCCACATAAAGTCTTGAATCTGTTGTTATGTTCTTTCCACATGCATATTTGCCGGATGAACCTGTGTTTATTAGTATTGTTTTTCTATATTCTTAGATTAAGCTTTAGCTCTGGTGATTTGTGTTGTTTTACCTATATTTTTGTAATTACTGATATCAAGTTTGTTTATTTAGTGACTAATTATTCGGTTAGTCTCTCTCACTGTTTTTATACATTTAATTTAACTTTTATATGGTTCATTCTTCACCTCACGATTCGTTTCGTTTTATTGATATTGTTCTGCTGCAGTGAATGCCTCCTCATGCGGGTTTTTGTTCACTACCTAATCTGTTTTTGCAGTTTTTCCTTGCAAGTTTTTGGTACATAAGCTTTTTCGAATAAGGTAATCGTAACGAAATATCCTTAGATGTGTGCAGTATTAAGCTGTCTTGGGTATAGGATCGATTCTCCTTAATTGTGCTGGCTACGACCTTCCACTTTACTGTGACGTTTAGTTGATTCAGTTCTCCTCGTG
>JAURVW010000912.1 GCA_030655275.1 Solirubrobacteraceae bacterium | reverse complement strand
CTACCTCCACAGCGAGGTCGACACGCTCGACCGCATCAAGATCATCCGCGACCTGCGCCTCGGCGTGTACGACGTGCTCGTCGGCGTCAACCTCCTGCGCGAGGGCCTCGACATCCCCGAGGTCTCGTTGATCGGCATCCTCGACGCCGACAAGGAGGGCTTCCTGCGCGGTGAGACGTCGCTCATCCAGACGATCGGTCGCGCCGCTCGAAACGTCGACGGCTACGTCGTGATGTACGCCGACCGGATCACCCGCTCCATGCAGGCCGCGCTCGACGAGACCGACCGCCGCCGCGCGATCCAGGTCGCGTACAACGAGGAGCACGGCATCGAGCCGACCGCGATCGTGAAGGGCGTCTCCGACATCGCCGAGTTCCTGGAATCCGACAGCGGTTCCAAGCTGCCGAAGAAGGGGCGCCGCAGTGCCGCCGACCGCGACACGAAGGACGTCGGCGAGCTGCGCGACATGATCGTCGAGCTCGAGGAGGAGATGGCGGCCGCTGCCGAGGAACTCCGCTTCGAGCATGCCGCGCACCTGCGCGATGAACTCCGCGAGGCCCGCCGCGAGCTCAGCATGGCCGAGGCGGCCGGCGCCGCCGCCTGATCACCGCCGGGCGGGACCGGCGGCGCACATCGCGCGCCGTCCCACCCCCGCCCGGGCTCAGGCGGTGTGCTTGAGGTACTTCGCGCGACCGAAGCAGTACAGGCCGTAGCAAGCGATCCCCACGCCGATGATGCCGACGAGCACGTGTCCGGACGGCTGGCTCAGGAGCTCCTTGAGGGCGTCGTCGAGCCCGCCGGACTTCTCCGGGTCGTGCTGCACGGCGGCGACGACCACCAGGACACCGAGGACCGCGATCGCGAAGCCCTTCGCGATGTGGCCGACCTTGCCGACGGTGATGATGGCCGAGCCGACATGCCCGCCGCCGGCGCCTGCTTCGAGCTGCTCGCGGAACTTCTCCTTCCAACCGCGGTACACGTAGAAGGCGCCATAGCCGATGAGCGCGAGCCCGACGAGCCCGACGAGGCCCTGGCCGAGCGGAGCCTCCATCAGCTTGCCGGTGAGGCTCTCCTGCTTGGAGTTGCCACCGCCGCCGGAGGAGCCCGAGGCGGCCTTGGCGGCGCTGAAGGCGAGGATGCCGAAGATCACGGCCTTGCCCGCGGAGAAGACGCGCTTCCCGGCGCGCTTCTTCTCGTCGTCCTCGTCCTTGTGGCCGACGGCCGCCTCGGCGAGCTTCCAGAGGACGAGGGCGACGAAGCCCAGCACGAGCAGCCAGAGGAGCGGCTTGCCGACGGAGGTCTCCGCGAGCTGCTGCATCGCGCCGCCGCTGTCGGCGCTGCCCTCGGACGAGCCCAGCGCCAGCTGCAGGGCGAGCCACCCGACCAGGAGGTGGACGACGCCGAGGGCGATCAGGCCGACGCGCGCTCCCTGGTGGAGGGCTTCGCTGTCATTGGCCTCATGAGCGGCGCGCTCGGCCTTGTTGGATGCGCCGGATGAACGGGTGGTGGTCATCGCCTGCTCCGTGGTCATACGGAGCGGCTGCCCCGGCCCACCAGGGTCGCAGGCGATCGTCGACGCGCCACCCCCGAACGCCGGGCAACCCCGGCCGCACGGGTCCACCGACCGCGTGGGGTACCTCGGTGCGCACCCTCCCGGCGCTGCGCCGCCGTCGCTCCCCGCCCGCTTGCGTACGGTGTGGCGGTGGACGAACGCGACGGGCAGCTCCAGGCCGCGCTCCTGGAGTGGTACGCCGCCGAGGGCCGCGACCTCGCGTGGCGCCGCACGCGCGACCCGTACGCCGTGCTGGTGAGCGAGATCATGCTCCAGCAGACGCAGGTGTCGCGAGTGGAGCCGCGATTCGAGGCCTGGCTGCGGCGCTGGCCGACGGTCGACGCGCTCGCCGAGGCCTCGCCGGCCGACCTGCTGGGGGAGTGGAGCGGCCTCGGCTACAACAGCCGCGCCCTGCGCCTCCATGCCGCGGCGCGCGAGATCGCCGCGCACGGCTGGCCCGACACGGAGGCCGGTCTGCGTGCGCTCCCCGGCATCGGCGACTACACCGCCGCCGCCGTCGCCGCGTTCGCCTTCGGGCTGCAGGCCGCCGCGGTCGACACGAACCAGGTGCGGGTCCTCGACCGCTGGGACGCTGCCCTCGGCCGCAGCCCGCGCGAGGTACGACGGCGTGCCCTGGAACTCGTCCCGCCGGAGGCCCCGGACGCCTGGAACCACGCGCTGATGGATCTCGGCGCCACGATCTGCCAGGCGCGGGCGGCGGCTTGCGACCGCTGCCCGATGGCGACGTGGTGCCTCTCGGCCGGGCTGGTCGACCCGCAGGCCGAGCGGGCGATGCGCGGAAAGCCTGGTGGGGGAGCCGGGGCGCGTCCGCAGCGCTTCGAGGACACCCAGCGGTACGTCCGTGGGCGGATCGTCGCCGCGCTCGTCGAACGCGGCTCGGTGGAGCGCGACGCGCTCGTCGACGCCATCCCGGACGGGATCGAACCCGCGCGCGTGGCCAGCGCGCTCACGAGTCTCGTCGCCGACGGTCTCGTCGACCAGGGCCCCGAGGGCCTGCTCAGCCTGCCGCGCTGAGGGTGGCGCACGCCGCCTTGCGCCCCTCCCGGGTGAGAGGCGTACCCTCGAAGACCTATGTCTTTCGGAGGTACAGCCGCGTGACGCTCGACCGTCAGTCCATCGAGAAGCGCGACTTCCCGATCGCGCGCCGGGGGTATGACCCGGCCGGGGTCGACGCCCACCTCGCTCGCATCGCCGACGATCTCGATCAGCTGCGCCGCGAGAGCGACCGCGCCGCGACCGGCGGTGTCGCCGGCAGCGCCTCCACCCACGTCCAGGCGATCGTCGAGGCCGCCGAGTCGACCGCCGAACGCCTGCTCCGCGAGGCCCAGACCGAAGCCGCCGAGCTGCGCGAGCGCGCCGCCGGCGATGCCCAGCGCGCCCGCCAGGAAGCGCTCGAGGAATCCCGCGAGCACGTCGCCAAGGTGGGCGAGCAGACCACCCGCATGCTCCAGCGCGTCGAGGCCATGGACACCGAACTCGGCGGGATGATCGAGAGCCTGCGCACCGGCGTGAACCGTCTTGTCGCCGATCTCGCCCTCCTGGAGGGCAACATCGCCGACCTCCACGAGCAGCACGGCGGCGTGGCCCCGGTCAGCGCCCCGGTGCTCTCGAAGCGCATCGACGAGCCGACGCCCGGCCCGGCCACCGACGCCGAGGTCGTGGCCACCGAGACCGATCCCGAGCTCGACCCGAGCGACGTGCAGCCGATCATCGACGGCGCCGACGAGCCCGCCTTCGTGTCGCTCGACGACGAACCGGCCGAGCTCGCCGACGGCGACTCCGAGCGCGACCAGGAGGCCTCGGCCCGCCTGATCGCCCTCGACCTCGCGCTCGGCGGCTCCGACCGCGACCAGATCAAGGAAGAGCTCGAAGCGCTCTTCTCGCTCGCGGACGTCGATCGTCTCCTCGACGACGTCTTCACCTCGATCGACGCCTGATCCAGCCGCCCACACGGGCGGGTGATCCGGTCATAGGCTGACTTCGATGGCCGCCAAACTGCCGAAGGCGCAACGGGAGCCGCGCGCGGTCCCGACCGAGGAGACGCAGCGCTGGATCGGCACGGTCGGGCTGCTCGGTGGCGCCGCACTCGGCGTGCTGGTCTACGGCTCGATCCGACCGGACTGGGACGGGCTCAAGGCGGTCGAGCCGCTGCCCGTCGCCCTCCTCCTGCTGTGGATGGCGATCGGTGCGACCGTGGCCGGCAGTCTCGTCGAGCTCATCGCGTGGGGCATCATGCGGCCGTTCGTCCGCAACGGATTCGTCTGGCGCGGCCGGACGCCCGAACGCCGGGACGAGCTGAGCGCGGAGTTCGCCGGGAGGTGGCGGGTCGCACAGCGCAGCGCGATCGCCCTCACCCCGCGTGAGCTGTGGCTCCGGTTCGAGATCAACGCGGTGCTCGCCGTGGGCGCCGGGACCGGCGCCGTGCTGGCCAATCGCGCCCAGGGCGACGCCGAGCGGGCCCTCACCTTCTTCGCCTGCGTGATCACCGCGTTCGTCGCGTACCTGGCCCTGAACTGGCTGCGTACCTGGGTCCTGCGGCTGGCACGGCGCGGCGACGCCCATCCGGGCGTCGACCCCGAGTAGGGCCGGCGTCAGGCGGCGCGCACGTACTCGTTGAGCACGACGCCCGACTCGAACGGCCGGGACTGCAGCCGTGTCCAGGCGACGGCCGGGCCGCTGCGCGGCGCGAAGAGCGGGATGCCGTCGCCGAGCGTGATCGGGTTGACCTTGAGGATCAGTCGGTCGAGCTCCGGCTCGACGGCGCTCGCGAGTGCGCCGCCGCCCGCGACGTAGATGCCGCTACCGCCGTCCTCCGCCTTCAGTGCGCGCAGCGTTCCGAGCGGGTCCGTCGTCTGCTCGATCTCGTCCGGCAGGGTCCGCTCCTGCGAGGAGGCGACGACCTGACGGAGGTGCGGGTACGGGCTGTCGATGCCGTCGTCGAGCGCGGGCGTATAGGTGCGCCAGCCCATGAGGACGGTGTCGAAGCGCGACCGGTCGGCCTCGATCCCGACGAGCCGCTGCACGTGGCCGGGGATCGTGTCGGTGAACTCGGTCATCAGCGCCTGCATGTGGTCGCCCTCCATCGGAAAGGCCGACCAGTTGCCGGTCGGGTCTGCGATGTAGCCGTCGAGACTGACGGCGACGTAGTAGGTGGCTTCACGCATGGGGCTCCAATCACAACGGGTGTAGTGATTATCGAGACTACAGCAGCCGTAGTGGTTGGTTAGGGTCAGGGCATGGCACGCAACGAGACACGCCGCCGCGAGTTGGCCGACGCGGGCCTGCGGGTGCTCGCCCGGGACGGCGCCCGCGGGCTCACGCACCGGGCGGTCGACGGCGAGGCGGGCACCCCGGTCGGCACGGCCTCCAACTACTTCCGCAGCCGGGATGCCCTGGTGCGGGGGCTCGTCGAGCGGATCTACGAGCGGCTCACGCCCGATCCCGAGGTCCACGCCGAGCTGGCAGCGCGTACGCCGAGCCGCGCGCTCTTCGCCGACTACGTGCGCGACATCGTCACCCGTCTCACGGCGGAGCGCGATACGACGATCGCGCTCTTCGAGCTTCGGTTGGAGGCCGCGCGCCGCCCCGAGGTCGCCGAGGTGATGACGGCCTTCCAGCGTGAGTCGTTCGCCGGCGACGTGGCCTTCTACCTGGCCGCCGGCCTGCCCGGGGGCGCCTTTGAGGTCGCGCTCTTCCACTACGCGATCGATGGCCTGCTGCTGGACCGGCTCACCACGTCGATCGACCCGGACACCTCGACGGACGCCGTCGTCGATGCGCTGGTGGAGGGGCTGCTGCCCGGCGGCTCGACAGCCTGACGGCGACGCGTCCGACGGAGCACCGGCCAGGGCGGGAGTCCGCCTCGGCGGGCGGGGTCCCCCGATCTCCCCCGGGGCTTGGTGGCCCGATCATCGCGGCCTACGTTGGCGGTCAGATTCCCTTCCCGACCCAACCGACGACGACCGCTCCATGACCCTCAAACACGTCACCGTCCCCTCATTGGGGCCTAAGCCGGAAGGCGATCTGGCGGCCATGCGCGCGCTGGCGAGCACCTGCTCGTCCGCCGGGACGGAGGTCAGCGCCGCTTCGTCCGACGCGCAGGCGGCGATCGACGGGATGTCCTTCCAGGCTCCGGCCGCGACCCGTATGCGCGAAGCGGTCATGGGCCAGGTCACGAAGCAGAACGCGCTGGCGACATCGCTCAACCGGTTCGCGATCGACCTCGGCCACGCCGCGGATCGACTCGAGGTGGAGCTCGAGATGTACGAGGCGCGCAAGGAGGCCATCGCCGAGGCGAAGGCCTACAACGCCTTCATCGACGGGCTGAAGGCTCCGACCGATCTGAACCTCGCCCCGAAGCTCTCCCGGTTGCCGCGATGAGCGACATCCACCTGGTTCCCGCCTCGGTCGACGGAGCCGGCGCTCGCCTCCACGGCGCCGCCGGAGGCATCCTCGGGGCCGGAACGAAAGCCCAGGGTGCGCTCGGCGACACGAGCGGGCTGCCGCCGGCCTTCCAGGGACGCGCCGCGAACCTCGCCGACCGGTGTCCTTCGGCGAAGTTCGCGAGCGACTGCTTCGCCGTGAACGGCCTGGAGCTCAAGCGCCGCGCCAGCATCGCGATGATGGAGCAGAACGCCGGCAGGAGTCCCGGCCTGCCGCTCGGCGCGCTGCGCACGGTTCGCAGCGGCCTCGCGGTGTCGTCGAAGATCCACTTCTGGAACAAGGCGACGGCCGCCGCTGCCGCGAAGCGGCCTGGTCGGTTCCATCGCGACATCAGCCGGATCGGCACGTCTCCTCCGGGAAAGCCGTCCACGTACGGTCGCCGAGAATGCGTCGACACGTGGCACCTTCCGAACGGTCGCGCACTCCTGCAGACGACCGGTCCCGACCTCAGTCCCGCCTTCAGGGACATGCTCAAGAAGGGCGGCAAGAAGTTCGATCCCTCGAAGATCTCGAAAGGCGACATGAAGCTGCTGGGCCGTCTCGGCTTTCGCATGGGTTACGAGGGCTACTGCCGCATCGATCTCGGGAAGGGCACCGATGCGCGCGTCACCTTCCGCAGCGACATCGAGTACCGCCTCGATGCCGAGCAGGAGCGCTCCAGGGGTTCGAAGCCGATCAACGTGTTCACCGACAAGGTCAACGTCACCACGAAGCTCGAAGGGAGCGTCGGAAGCGACCGCTTCCGCGTGTTCGTGGCTGCCGACGACTCGCGCGACATGCCACGCATCCCGGACAAGGCCTTCGTCAAGGATCTCGTCGAGGAGCACAAGAAGAAGTTCCTCAAACCGAACCTCAAGGACCTCAAGGAGGCAGGCAAGAAGGGCCTCAAGGGCACCATCAAGGTCGTTCCGGGCGTGAAGTCCGACGATCCGGAAGGTCTCTGGAACTCGCTGAAGCCCAAGGAGTCCGAGGCTGCACCCGTGTACGACGTGACGGTTGGCTCGGACGGCGTCCTGCGACCGATCCTCAAGCGATGACCGGTCCGATCCCGTCACCTGCGACCCCGGTGGCCGTCGACGTGCCCGCCATCACCCGGCTGACCTACCCGGGAGCGCTCGGGATCCCACCGGTTCAGGTGTCGTTCGATGCGCCGGCCGGTTGGGAGCCGCTCGTGCTGTCGGAGACGGCAACGCTCATCTCCGAGGCCCACGGCGACGCGTCGATCGTCTACGCCCGGGAGCGGCTCGGTGCGCTCGCCAGCCTCGAGGGCGTCGCGTCCCGTCTGTTGGACGACGCCTCGGCCGAGGCTCACGAGTTCGCCCTCGTCGACGAGCGCGTCATCACCCTCGGGGGCCTGCCCGGCATTCGGCGCGAGGCGATGGTCCGACACACCCAGGCGGAGGCTCGGCAAGCCCGGTTCCTGGTCTTCGCCCTGGCCGAACGCGGTGGGGGAGCCGTGACCGATCTCGTCGCGATCATCGTGACCGGCGACCTGCGGCGGCGGGACGAGCTCGCAGCGATCACCGACGGCATCGAGGCGAGCCTCACCGTCGATGGCTGAGTTGCTTCGCTCCACCACCTGGCGCCTTCGACCGGAGCAGCTGATCGCTGCCTGTGCACTGCTCGACATCGAGTCCTTGCCGCACAGTCGCTTCGTCGACGGAGAGGACGCCGCGGGGCACGTCTACACGGTCGGCATGCGATCACTGCTGATCGCGCGGCTCGCGACCGTTGGGGAGGACGACGAGGATCCCGCCCTCGAGGCGCATCTGGCCTCCGTCCTGTTGGCGCTGCTGGGCGACGGACCGCAGGCCGTCGGCCAGCTGACCGGACCCGGGGCGGCCCTCCATGCGTTCACGGTGCGCGACGGCGTCGTGTATTCGCTCGTCGAGACCGACACGACCGTCGACCTCATGCGAGAGCCGCTGGCCGAGGGACTCGCCCGCCTTCGCCGTACGACGGCCGTCGGGCTGGATGGCGTGGGGGAGGTCTCCCCGTCGTGCGACCGGGCCGCCGTGGTGGGACGGTCGCGTTGGGCACGCCTGCAATCGGGTGGGCCGGCCCGCACGAGCGACGACCCACTGACGCTTCGTGCTGCGGCGACGGCCCGCGCCGATGCGATGTGGGAAGCGACCTGCCTCGTCGCGCTCGAAGACGGCGGCTATCGCGGGGTGAGCATCGGGTGGACCGTCGACCACGAGGGCGTGGTCATCGTCGAGCCGGGCCCGCTCGACACCGACGACGGGCCGTTGCTCCGCGTCCGTTGCGGGGCGGAGACGGGCGTGGAGATCCGCGGGGTCTGGGACGGCCTGCGCTCACCGGACCGGGCCGCAGGCGGCTCCGTCTAGCGCCCGGGTGGCGTGCGGCTCGGGGGAGGTCCCCCGGCCTCCCCCGAAGGTGGCCATGGGCTCGGCCCGTGCCTAGATTGGCCGCAAGTCAACCGACGTCCCTTCGTTCCAAGAGCCCGCCCGTGCCACTTCAAAAAGTCTCAGTTCCCACCGTGATGGAAAAGCCAGAAGGCAATCCGGACAAGATGCGCGCCATGGCGACCCAGTGCAAGGGTGCCGGCGAGAAGATCGACGCCTCCGTGCACAAGGCCGCCTACACCGTTCGCGACATGATCTTCCACTGCCCGGCTGCGACGCGCGTCCGCAACTCGGTCACGCGGGAGGCGAATACGCAGGCCTCGCTGGCGAAGTCGCTCAAGCGATTCGCCATCGACCTCGACAAGGCCGCCGGGGTCCTGGAGACGGAGCTCAAGATGTACCACGCGCAGGTCGAGGCCGCGGCGAGTGCGAAGGCCCACAACGACCGGGTCGACATCGCCAACGGCAAGAAGTCCGTCCCCGCCCCGACGCTCGATCTCGCCCCGAATTCGGTGTTCTCCAATGCCCGCTAGCGTCAAGATCAACGCAGCCTCGACCGCTGGTGCCGGGGGCGCGTTGATCGACGCCGCCGGTGCCATGTCGGGTGGTGGCAGCAAGGCGCTCGCCGCCTTGGCGGACCAGGGCGGTCTGCCACCGGCGTTCCAGGGGCGGGCGACGAACCTCATGGAGCGGATCCCGGCCTCGAAGCTCGCGAGCGACTGCTTCGCCACGAACGGCATGGAGCTCCGCAAGCGCGCTCAGCTCGCCATCGGCTACGACTCCGCCGGCAAGCCGCTCTTCGGGGCCAGCCTGGGAGGTCTCAAGGGGGCCCGTCGCGCCGCGGTCTCCGTCAAGTGGACCTACTGGAACAAGAAGACCGCGCAGGCCGCGGCCAAGAAGCCCGGCGGCTACTACGCGGAGATCAACAAGATGATCAACCCGCTGAAAGCGGCGAAGAAGTCGACGGCCGGCAAGTTCACCACGACGGCCGATCTCAAGCTGACGGTCGGCAAGCTTCCCACGGAGGGCAGTTCCAAACTGTCGCCGACGATGAAGAACATCCTGAAGCGGCAGCACGCGGACGGCACGAAGATGAAGATCTCGCTGGCCGACCTCCGGAAGCTGACCTCGAAGGATCTCTCGTTCATGGTGAAGGCCGGGGTGTCGCTCGCCGGCAAGGTCGAGGCCTCGCTCGACCTCGGAAAGGGCCAGTCGGCCAAGGTCTCCGCCTCCCTCTCGCTGGGCGTGAGCACAGGCGTCGGCTACAAGCGCGACGACAAGGGTAAGCGGAGTCATTTCTCGAAGCCGTCGGCATCGCTCACGGCGAAGATCGAGGCGAGCGTCGGCAGCAAGGCCTTCACCGCCTTCATCAAGGCCGAGATCAAGAAGGAACTCGAGTTCAGCAAGGAAGGACTCAAGAAGTTCGTCGAGCCGAAGTCGCTCAAGCAGATGGCGCAGGACGGCCGGCCGACCGTCGGCGTGCGCTCCGACAACTGGGGCGCGCTCGCGAAGAAGATCTTCGAATCCAAGCCGCCGCCACCGAAATACACTCCCGAGATGCGGATGGGTCCCGATTTCGTGAACCGTCCCACGCTCACCGTCTCGCCCGGAAAGGGCTGATCCATGTTCGACGAGAAGACCGAGTCAAGCGTCTCCGACGCACCCACCACGCACCGCTTCCGCTACCCCGGCGAGCTCGGCTTTCCGCCGGTGCCGGTGTCCTTCGAGGCGCCGCTGGGCTGGTAGGCGACCATCATCGAGGCCGACGTCACGCTCCTGAGCGAACCCGAGCCGTTCGAGGGCGAGCAGCCCGCCACGATCACGTTCGCGCGTGACCGGGTGGGTGCGATCGCCACGCTCGACACGATCGCGGCCGGCCTGCTCCGCGACGGCGAGGAGTCCGCGGTGGAGTTCGGCGTGTACGACGAGCGACTCACGACGACCGACACGCTGCAGACCGTCTGGCGAGAGCAGGGCCTGGTGCACGAGCCGGGCGACGCGCCCGTCGTGCAGATCGTGCAGATGACGCTCGTGCCGGTGGCCAGCGGAGTGATGCAGGACCTGCTCCTGCTGGTCGTGACCGTCCCGGCGGAGCGCCGCGACGACGCGGTCGCCCTCGCCGAGCACGTTCGACTCACGATGGACATCGATGGCTGAGCGGCCCGGCTCGGCACTGTGGCTGCTCACGCCCGAGCAGCTCATCGTGATCTGCGACCTGCTCGGCATCGCCGAGCTGCCGCACAGCCGATACGTCGACGGATCCGACGAGGAGATCCCGGCGGTCGTCCAGATGGTGGGGCTGCGGTCGGCCGCGATCGTCCGCCTGATCGACGTCGATGGCTCGGAGGATGGGCCGCGGGTCGAGGCGCTCCTGGCCGAGACCCTGCTCGCGTTGATCGACAGTGCCCAGGAGGCCGTCGGGCACGTTGCGCTCCGTGGCGACCAGGCGTCATTCGTGGTGGGCGATGGCCTCATGCTCTCGCTCCGTGAAGAGGACGAGCTCGTCGAGTTGCGCCTCGAGCCCGTCTCCGAAGGGATCGAGCGACTTCGTTCCCGGTGCGCGGCGACGCTCGATGCCGGGCTGACGGTCGACGACCTCGAGTCGGAGGCCCTCGTGGCCGAGAGCCGTTGGAACCGTCTCGTCGCCGGAGGTCCCGAGCGCTCGTCGGACGATCCGATCGTGACGCGCGCGGCTCGGGCGGTGGCCGCCCAACGGTTCGCCGAGGTCACCGTCATCCGAGCCGACCCCGGCACCGGCTACACGGGCTCGGTCCTCGGGTGGTTCGACGGCGGCGCGATCACGATCGAGCCCGAGGTCGAAGACGCCTCCGAGGACGAGCCGCTCTTTCGCCTGCGGACCGGCGTCGACGTGCGCGCCGAGCTCGATGAGCTCTGGGCCGTGCTGACGCCCGTCGTCGCGGGCTGAACCGGCCGTCGGCAGGATCGACCCTGGGCGCTGGCGTTCTGGCCGCCGGCGCCCCAGACGTGATCAGTCGTCGCCGGCGACGGTCACCCGCGCCGAGGCGAGCACCGTGTCTGCGAACGACTTTGCCGTCGCGGCCTTTGCGAGCGGCTTGAGCCCGAGCAGATCCTCGGTCGAGCGGAGCAGCGCGTAGGGATCTAGTGCCGTGTCGTCGGTGCCGCCGGCCTCGGCGAATCGGGAGAGCAGCAGGGTGCCGTTCCTGTTCGGTCCGTCCGACGGCCCGCCCGCGAACGTGATCACCAGCAGTCCGTTGTCCTTGTACGCGGTCGACGAGAGGATCTTCGGAACGACCGTCTGCAGGAAGCCGTCGGCGGCGGCGAGGCCGGTCGGTGCGCCCTCGCCGCAGGCGGTCTGCGTGCTGCCGTCGTGGCAGAGGTTCGGCGCGATGTAGGCCAGCGACGGGGTCTTCTTCACGTCGGCGAGGTCGCCGTCGAGTGTCGAGAGCGGGCCGACGTCGGCATCGCAGCCGCTCAGGTCGAGCAGCGAGTGGAAGTAGATGAACGGGTTGTTCCGAGCGGCGTAGGCATCACCCGCGCGCGGCGTCTGTGTCTCGTCGGTCTCGTTCGAGACGGGGCGGCGGCAGAGTGTCGCCGGACCACCCGGGCCCTTTTCGTGATCCTCGGCGTAGGCCTGCCACGTGAGCCGGTTGGCCGTGAGCTGGTCGCCGAGGCTGATGATCGTGTTCGGGTAGACGCAGCCGTCGTCCGTGATCTCGCCGCTCTTCGACGGCGACACGAGCGCCCCGATCTCCTTGTAGACGGTGCACTCGCCGTTCGTGGAGGCGTTCGGCGGCTGCCCGCCGGCGAACGCGAGGCGGTCCGGGAGTCCGGCCCTGCCCAGCGAGCTGAAGTTCGTGAGGAGCGTGCCCTGCGCGCGGAGTTCGCCGGCGAGGTATGGGGCAGAAGAGCCAGACCCGAACGCGGCATCGAAGCCCTTCCCGTCGAGGGTGATCACGAACACGTGCTTGATGTTCGTCGCCTTCGGACCGTCGGCGGCCGCCCCGTCGGTCGAGGTGTCGGCGGACTCGGAGTCCGCGGTCGAATCGTCGGAAGCAGAGCCCGCGGCGTCGCTTGGGTCGTCGGCAACGGTCGCGGTGCCGAGGTCGTCGGAAGGGTTGGTCGAGGCGTGACCCGCGTCGGCAGCGTCCTCTGCGCTGTCTGCGTCATCGTCGGAATCAGACGAGGTCTGAGCCTGATTCGACGCGCCCGCCGTCGCGACCACCGGCTGACCCGTCGACGGCGTCGAGCGACCGATGGCGGCCTTCGCCGCCGCCGAGAGCCCCGGTGGCCGCAGCCCGGCGAACAGCACGAGAGCGGTCGCCAGCACCGAGACGGCGCCGAGCCAGGTGAGCTGGCGGTGCGTCACCGGGCGTCTCCGTCGAGCTCGCGCTGCACCTCGGCGAGCTCGGCATCGACGCGCTGGAGCTGGGCGGCCTTCTTCGTGAGGACGTCCATCCGCACGTGATCGCGGATCGCCATCTCGTAGAAGATGCCGCCGAGTTCGGCCTGGCCGACGGTGAACTGCTCGATGAGCCGGTCGCGGCGCGCGAGGAGTTCCCCATCGGTCACGGCGCCCTGGGTCGCGTCGGTGCTCATGGGATCACGATCGTGTCGGGGAGGTCGCGCTGGGTGTCGATGTAGGCCTTGCCCTTGCGCGCGTTGATCTGCTCGACCGCCTTCTTGCTCTCCGCCACGTCCTTCGCGGTGGGCTTGTTGTCCTCGAGCTTGCGCGCATCGCCGGCGGGGCCGGAGGAGAGGATCGGTGCCTGCTCGACGCCATCGACCTCCTTGCCCTT
>JAURVW010000909.1 GCA_030655275.1 Solirubrobacteraceae bacterium | reverse complement strand
CCGGCGGCGTAGAGGCCCGGGACCTTCGGCACCTGGCCGTCGACGTCGGTGCGCACGCCACCCATGATGTAGTGCTGGCCCGGCCGGATGAGGATCGGTTCCTTCGTGATGTCGACACCGGCGAAGTCGCGGCCGAGGTTGACGATCTCGCGGAGGGCCTCGTGCACGCGCTTGGTCTGGACGACCGTGACGTCGAGGTAGATGCCGGCCTTGTCGGGTCCGGCGCCGCGGCCCTCGTTGATCTCGGTCTGCTCGGCGCGGGAGACGACGTCGCGGGAGGCGAGCTCGAACTTGTTCGGGGCGTACTTCTCCATGAAGCGCTCGCCCTCACCGTTGATCAGGTGGGCACCCTCGCCGCGGGCACCCTCGGTGATGAGGAAGCCGTTCATCATGCACGTCGGGTGGTACTGGATCATCTCCATGTCCATCAGCTCGGCGCCGACGTCGTACGCCTGGGCCATGCCGTCGGCGGTGCAGATGAGGGCGTTCGTGGTCGGCTTGAAGATCTGGCCGGCGCCGCCCGAGGCGAGGATGGTGGACTTCGCGTTGAAGACCTCCATGCGGCCGGTGCGGATGTCGCGGGCGATGCAGCCGCCACAGGAGCCGTCCTCGTTGAGGATCAGCGACGTGGTGAACCACTCCTCGAAGCGGTCGATCTGGTCGCCGTGCTTCATCAGCTGCTCGTAGAGCACGTGCAGGATGGCCTGCCCGGTGATGTCGGCGACGTAGAAGGTGCGCTTCTCGGAGGCGCCACCGAAGGCGCGGGCGTCCATCTGGCCGTCCGCGTTGCGGTGGAACGTGACGCCGAGGTGCTCGAGGTGGAGGATCTCGCCCGGTGCCTCGCGGCACATGACCTCGATCGCATCCTGGTCGCCCAGGAAGTCGGAGCCCTTCACGGTGTCGTACGCGTGGGACTCCCATGAGTCCGTGACCTTGACGGCCCCGTTGATGCCACCGGCGGCCGCGACGGAGTGCGAACGGACGGGATGGACCTTGGAGAGGATCGCCACCGAGGCGCCGGAGCGGGCGGCCTCGAGGGCTGCTCGTTGTCCGGCGAGCCCGGCGCCGATGATCAGGACGTCATGAGAAGGCATTCAGGCGAATTCCACGGCTCGGGTGCTGGCAGACCATATACGGAGTAGCCCCCTCCGCGGTTTGCCGTCACGCGCCAGAACGCCGAGGAAATCCCGACTCTTTTGATCGGACAAGGACGTTCGGGTTCCCTACCTCGGAGGTCGGGCGACGGTCGATCCGGAGACCGATCCGAGCACGATGCTCAGCGGGCGCGGGGTGCGAGCGCGATCGCCTGCCGCAGCGCGTTGCCCGTGACGAGGCCCAGCGGCTGTCCCTCGGTGCCGATCGCGAGCAACGGGCCGCCGTCGCGCAGACGCGGATCGATCGCGAAGTCGCGCAGGCTCGTGTCGCCGTCGATCGTCCGGTCGGACCCCTCGGCGGCGAGCTCGGCGAGCGTGAGCGCGGGCTGCCCCTTCGACATCGCCTCGGAGATCGCCTCGGCGGAGAGGAGCGCCGGGGGGACGTCGTCGCCCATGCGGACGACGACCCAGGCGCCGGGAGGGCCACCCTGGTCGGTCGCGGAGAGAACGGTGTGGTGGCCCTCGACGGCGCTCACCGAGGGATCGGCGATCGCGCCGACGGTGACCACGTCGAGCCGTTCCTGGCGCTTGGCCGAGTCGAGGCTGCCGCGGGCGGCGATCGTCACGAGCCAGCCGAGCAGCGCGAGCGAGAAGCCGTCGGCGGTGCCGTCCTCGGTCGTGAGGAGGATGAAGAGGCCCACGGTGACGAGGGCGCCGCCGATCACCAGGCCGGCCAGTGCGGCGTAGCGCGTGGCGCGGTGCGGGTCGCCCGTGATGCGCCAGGCGATCGCCCGGGCGATGACGCCGCCGTCGAGCGGGTACGCCGGAAGCAGGTTGAGCACGAGGACCGCGAGGTTCAGCACGCCGATGAGCACGGCGATCGCGATGAGGGGGTCCGAGCGCTCCTGGTTGGCGGCGGCCGCAAAACCACCGGAGTCGAAGATCGCCACGCCGCCGAGGAAGAGGGCCGTGAGGACCAGCGTCACGATCGGTCCGGCGATCGCGATCTTGAACTGCTCGCCAGGGGTGCGCGGCGCTTGGCGCAGGCGGGCGAAGCCACCGAACATCCACAGCTCGATGCCGTCGACCTCGAGCCCGGCGCGGCGCGCGGCGAAGGCGTGGCCGAGCTCGTGGGCGATCACGGAACCGAAGAACAGCAGCACGGTGAGCGAGGCCAGCAGGACGGACGCCTCGCGGGAAACGTCCGCGATCTCGAACAGGTGGTTGCCGACGAACCAGATCAGGACGAAGACGACGAGGAGCCAGGAGCGACCCGCCGAGATCGGGATCCCGCCGATCTTGCCGAAGTTGAGACGACCGAACATTCGCCTCCATCGTCGCACCTCCGGCGATTTTGAGGGCAGGGCCTCGCGCCGCGAACCGCCCCCGCCGCGGGAGGCCCGGCTTCAGCGGTCCTTGCGGCGGTCCGGTAGCGAGCCCGTCACGGGGCCGCGCGTGAGGCCGCGGGCGCGCAGCGCGACGTGCAGCTCGAAGCGCTGGGCGGGGTCGTCGAGCACGGGCCCGAGGAGCTCGCGCAGGCGGCCCAGGCGATACCGGATGGTCTGCACGTGCACCCCGAGGGCATTGGCGGCGACGCCATGGTTGCCGCCGGCGTCGAGCACGGCCTCGAGGGTGGCGAGCAGGCGGGCGCGGCTGCCTTCGGATTCGTCGCGCAGCGGTGCGATGAGGTGGTCGGCGAGTTCGAGCAACGGCTCCTCGGCCTGGGCGAGGCCGATCGCGCTGAGGTGGTCGTCCCACCGCCAGGGGCCGCGTCCGAGCACCCCGCGCTGCCCCAGGACGATCGTCGAGCGGGCGCCGCGGAGGGAGCGGGCGGTGAGGGCGAGGGGGACGGCGGCGCCGATCGCGACCGGCTGCTGGAGGCGGGAGAGGGCGACGGCGAGGCGCTGGTCTCGGCCCGGACCGTCCGGGTCGGGCCAGAGGACGACGAGCTCATCACCCTCACCCGGCGCGGCGAGGGCGTCGCTGCCGAAGCCGCGGCCGATGTTGCGCAGGTCGCCGCCCGTCATCACGAGGGCTCGCAGCCGCTCGGGGAGGGGCCAGCCGACCGAGCTGGCGGCGCGGCGGATCGCGGCCTCGTCCTGGACCGGGGCGGTGAGGGCGGCCAAGAGGAAGCCGCGCAGGCGCTCGTGTTCGGAGGCAGCGGCCGCCTGCGACTCGGCGTAGCCCGCGACCGATTCGGCGGCGAGCTCGTCGACGAACGCGAAGATCGATTCGGCGAAGGCCGCGACCTGGCCCGTGGAGAGTCGTTCGTTGCCCGCGACCTCGGCGAAGTGGCGCCACGCGTGGCGGGATCCGAGGCGGTACGCCGTCTGCAGGGCGTCGAGCGTGCGGCCGGCCTCGTGCTCGTTGCGGCCGAGGCCACGCACGACCGCGCGCAGCCGGGCATCGAGGCCACGGGTCTGTCCCATGAGCTCCAGGAACTCGTGCAGCGACTGCTCCACGCCCTGGCGGATGCCGCCCCAGAAGGCCTCGCTACGACGCCCCGTGTACTGCGGGATCTCGCTGGAGATCACGCGCACGAGGAGTTCGGCGAGACCCGGGATCGTGGGCGCGAGGGTGACGGCGAGCGACGCGGGTAGCTGCGACCACGGATAGGTCGGCAGGGTGGTGCTCAGGCCGTCGTGTCCGGTGGTCTCTCCCTGAACGCCAGACATAGTTCGATCGTCGCAGATTACGCAGTCGACGACAAGTTCGGGTGGTCTTGTGCGTCGCTGCTAAGGAATCTCCCTTACCACCCTGGTTTTCCCGCAAGAATCCGGTGCAAGGTGCTCCTACGGTGTGCGCATGGCCACGCAGACCACGCCTCCAGCCCCGCCTCCCGCGCGCGAGATGACCAATCGCGACAAGTACGCGAACATGTTCATCGTCTTCAGTTATCCAGTGCTGATCATCGTGATCGGTGCACTGTCCTGGGGCTCCGGCTTCCTCGACTGGACCGACGTCGCGATCTTCGCGCTGATGTACACGTGGGCCGGCTTCGGCGTCACGGTCGGCTACCACCGTCTCCTCACGCACGGCTCGTTCGAGACGAAGCCGTGGGTGCGGTACATGTTCGCCATCGCAGGCTCCATGTGCGTGCAGGGCGCCGTGATCCACTGGGTCGCCGACCACCGCAAGCACCACGCCTTCTCCGACCAGGAGGGCGATCCGCATTCCCCGCACCTGCACGGTGGCGAGGGCTTCTCCGGCGCCGTCAAGGGCCTCTGGCACTCGCACGTCGGCTGGCTCTGGGAGTACCACGCCACGTCGGACTACAAGCGGTACGCCCGCGACCTCTACGAGGACCCGACGATGCGCCGCATCCACAAGGCGTTCCCGCTGCTCCTGCTCGCGACGTTCGCGGTGCCGTTCATCCTCGGCTACGTCTTCACCGGCTTCACGCTCAACGGTGGCCTCACCGCCCTCTTCTGGGGTGGCCTCGTCCGCGTCACGCTGCAGCAGCACATCACCTGGTGCGTCAACTCGGTCTGCCACTTCTTCGGCAAGACCCGCTTCGACAGCGGCGACCACGCTACGAACGTCTGGTGGGTCGCACTGGCCTCCTTCGGCGAGGGCTGGCACCACAACCACCACACGTTCCCGCGCTCGGCCGCGCACGGCCTCAAGAAGTCCGAGTTCGACATGTCGGCGCTCCTGATCACCGGCCTCGAGAAGGTCGGCCTCGCCTCCAACGTCGTCCGGATCGCTCCGGAGCGCCAGGAAGCCAAGCTCCTCAAGAACAAGAAGCCGGCCGCCGCCTAGGCGCCACGCACCACTCGGCCCGGCGGTCTGCGCCGCCGGCCCCGACGGTCACCTCGCGGCCCGCGTCTCCCTGGTGGAGGCGCGGGCCGCGCTGCGTTTCCCGGGTCGTCGACCGTGCCGCGGGGGTGGGGCCGGGCCGTGCACGTTTGGACGACGGTCTGGAAAGGGGCTCGGGGCTCGCGGCTAGAGTCGCGGACGATCCCCCGTTTCCCGACCCGACCAGGACGACGCCCATGGCTCATCGCGTGACCTTCATTCCCGGCGACGGCTCCGGCCCCGAGCTGACGGAGGCCACGCGCCGCGTACTCGAAGCGACCGGCGTCGCCTTCGACTGGGACGTCCACGAGGCCGGCCTCGACGAGTTCGAGCGGTCGGGCAACCCGTTCCCGCCCGCGACGCTGCAGTCCATCAAGGACAACAAGGTCGGCATCAAGGGCCCGACGACGACGCCCTCCGGCTCGGGGTTCCGGTCGATCAACGTGCTCCTGCGCAAGGAGCTCGACCTCTACGCATGTATCCGCCCGTGCAAGTCCTACGCCGGCGTGCGCACCCGGTTCCCGGAGACCGACCTCGTGATCTTCCGCGAGAACACGGA